>JAAYNG010000052.1 GCA_012520935.1 Tissierellia bacterium
CATTATCGTCATCGTCTTCATAGTCATCGTCATCGTCATCGTCATCGTCATATTCGTCATTATCATTAGAATAATTATTAGGCATTTTTGGCTTTTCAGGTTTTATTTCTTCCAAAGAATCATCAATAGAATCGGGTTGAATTGGTATAATGATTTTTTCTTTCTCGTCATCATCTAAATCATCCTCGTTTTTACCACTGATAGTTATTTTTATCTTATTATCTAAATTAACTTCCAATTCCAAAATTAGAATATCTTCAACATTAGTTTTCCAATTTAGGTTTTTTGAATCAACAAGCAGTTTAATTTCTCCATTGTCTGATAAATAGCCCTTTTCAATTGCTTTATTAGCTATTTCATCTGCTAGTATTTGGTATTTTTTTCCAAAGTAATTTAAATCTGAAATTAAACCTTTGCCATCCTCATTTAATCCTTCAAGTCCAACCACATAATCTATTTTATTGATAGAAATTTTTACTTCAGGATTTATAGTCATTTGAACAGTTCCATAGGTTGCAAATAAAACATTCCAAGCTCCCAAGAAAATGAGCATAAAGGAGGCTGCAGCAGTAATTAATCTAATAACCGGACTATTTAATTTTATAACATTAGATTTTGATTTAGGTTCAGAAGTTTTTATTACAAAATCAATCCTGTCTCCAATTTCATAGCCAAGGTTGGCTACTTTTATAAACCTACCTTCATTATCTAAAACAACAGCATAGCTTTTATGGCACTCCATTACTAGATAAGTCATTTTAATTTCCTCCCTTCTGTGGATTGATTTGTTTTATATGGTCTCTAATAATTTCAAAACCGTTTGTGTAGGCAAGCATAATTGCAACCATATATTTACGGTGCCTTTCCAATGTTTTTCTTTCGACACCAGAACCACTTGAAAGTTTACTTAATGGTAGCTTTTTTGTATTCTCCAATTCTTTTAATAGGTCAGGATTATCTTTTGCAAATTGTAGAGCTTTATGGCAGGCAGTGAGAGTTCTATCTTGTTTAGGACAGCTGTCTGCAATATCAGAAAGTTCTAATCCAAAACTATTTAGGACTTTGGTAAATTCTAATATTTCTTCCTTAGTAGAAGCATGAGATATGTGTTGAGAAACATTATCATCTCCTGAATCAATCATATCAATTAGCTTTTGTTCACCATCTCCTATATCTTCATCCAGATAAGAATGTCCCTTGTGGCGTTTCTCTTTTCTTGTGAAATCTATAAGCCTATTTTTTATTGCCAGTTTAGCAAAACCTATAAAGGAACCCTTAGCTTTATCATAATGCATGATTGATTCATAGAAGGCAAACATAGCAATAGAAAGTTCATCACTTGAATCAACTGATATCCTATTACTAAATTTCAAGGTCTCTGATTTAATAAATGGAAGGTATTTTTCCACAATCATATCAGCAGCCCCATTATCATTTTGTGCCTTATAGACTAAATCAACTATTTCATGTTCCTTCATTTTTTTCCACCTACCTTTAGTATACGCAATAAGTTTTAAAATATCGGGGTCGATTAGGAGAATTATTAAAAGTATAATACACTATTTTTTTCATATAAGCAATTACTATAAAAATATCGACTTATCACATCAGACAAGTCGATAATAATTTTACTATTTTCTTTTTTTGCTTTTTACTTTTTTTAACCTGAAGAAGTCTTCCCTTTCTTTTTCGTCCAATACATCTTCAATGTATTTTATTGTTTCAGTATATTTAGGGATTTGAATTTTTTCTAGTGCATTTGTTCTTTTTTGAGTTTTTTTAATCTCTACAGCTAACCTATAAACTGCATTCTCAGTAGCAGCCAGTTCATAAGATAGTTTTTTAATCTCATGGGCTTTTATTACTGCCTTGTCAAAAGCAGGGTTTGTTCTATGAAATCCATATTCAGGAGTTAAATTTTTATCTTCAAATTTGACATCGGGAATCTCAACTCCCATAACTGACCTAAATAATATTTCAAAGTCTTCTTCCGGACGAATGGAATGAGCTAAATCATATACTTCTCCTGAGCCTATAGTAATGTTAGCTAATTTAATAAGTTCATAAAGGGAAGCAAATTCATGATTTATCCTTTCTTGCAACTCAGTGGAATCATCTATTCTGGACATCATTTCACGGATTAGAACTGTTCTTTTTTGTCTAGAAGTTCAAAACCTTTTTTTGCAAATTGTAAGGAGTTTTTTGATTTTATTAGATTTGCTTTGGTAGGAGTAAGCTTATAAATTGCCATTTTTCTCCTCCCTTATCCCTATCAAAAATACTAATATGATTAAGGTCGATTGTTTGTTCTATGTTCTGGTCATCGAAGTTAAACGCAAAATTTAAGTTTTCAGTTTGTGAGATTGCGGGAACAAGTTCAACTTTGCCAGATAAAATAAGGCTTTTTATTATATCATCACAATAATTAAGCTCTCCGACGACATTTAACATCTTCATCTTTTCAACAGCCAAATTATTCACTTCCTCCTATTCTTCTTATAAGATATGTCTTTTTTTCTTCAAAACTAAGGTTGTAGCGAGTAGCTTCAACTATGGTAAGTATATCTTTATACTCAAAATCCAGTAAATGTAAATATGTTAATACAGTATCAATATTGAAGTTGGCACTATTTATTCTTCTAAAGAAATTAAAGAACAGATATCTATCAATTCTTCTTTTCATATAAAGTTCAATATCATGCTCACTTTCTACTATAAAGTAATATTTACTATTGGAGA
>JAAYNG010000053.1 GCA_012520935.1 Tissierellia bacterium
GCCATGAAAGCAATATATTTAAATGATTTTTTTCATGAAATTTTTCCTCCTACGATAATTTTATAATAGGTTCCATCAATAATCCCATAATATGGATTATTTTCGTTAAAATATTCCTAGTTATGTTAAGACTTTGAATTCTCAGGTTTATAAGCTTTTAAAAGGAGTGTTAAATTTTTTTATTCCATGAAAAATTTCTCATAGCTTAGATGCGAATTGATAAAAGCTTATATTTTACACAATTTTCATAAACTAAGGCTAGTGAATTTAATATGTAAATGATAGTTTAGGTATGAATACAGGCTTAAAGGGCTAAAATTTTGGCCACATTGCTTGATTTAAGTTTACAAATAATTAGAAGGCTTAAACTTCGTGCATCGTCATTGCGAGCGAAGCAATCCGGTGCCAAGGCATATACTTATGATTGCTTCGGACTAAAGCCCTCGCAATGATGGAGGTAAGAAGCGCTTTTCAACTGCGAAGTTTGAGTTAGAAAGCTTAAACTATGAATTAATTGTAGTAGATAGGAAGCTGTTATTAGTAAATAGGAATAGGAGGTTTTCTAGTGGAATTACAAAAATTAAAAGCTGATATTATTTTAGACCAGAAAAAAGGACTGCCTTTTATTGTATCGTCTATTATTGTATGGTTTTTAATATGGATAGTTACGACTTCAGACATTCCCATAGGCTTAAAAAATATTTATATATTTTCTTGTTCCATACCTATGGTCCCCATTGCTTGGCTAGCAGGTAAGATAATGGGTGTAGAAGTCTTTAAAAATGAAAACCCACTAGGCAAATTGGGTTTTTTATTTACAATGAACCAAATGTTATATTTATTAATTGTAATGTGGGTCTTAAATGTCCTTCCTGAAAAAATGGTGATGGTATATGCCATGGTCTTTGGAAGCCACTTGTTGCCATATTCATGGCTTTATGAATCAAAGGCCTACTTATTCTTTTCTATATTTATTACAATTATTTCTCTGATTGTTGGAAGTTTATTTCCTATTGATGTACTGGCTATTTTACTCTGTTTAACAGAGGTAATATTTTCCTTTGCTTTAAGATTAGAAGTAAAGAACTTATAAAGACTATTACAACTGATAGGGGTTGAAATATTATGCAAAAATATATTAGGAGAATTATATCTCTATTATTGGTTTTGATAATATCGGCTAAATTTTCTCTTGGAACTAAGGCTGGAAGTTTTAATCAAAATGAATTTACCAGTCCTCCGGAAAGAGACCAGTTACCAAAATTAATAGACCAATTTATTAAAGAAAGGGAGGATGGAATTGCAGGGCTTAGCCTTAGTGTTTTAGACAAGGATGGTCTTATTTATTCTAAACAATATGGCTATGAGGATATAGAAAACAAAGTGGAAGTGGATGGAGAGTCTGTCTTTGAATGGGGGTCAGTAACTAAGATTCTTATCTGGATTAGCCTCTTTCAATTAGAAGAGGAGGGCCTGATAGACCTTGAAGAAGATATAAGGACTTATTTACCGGATAATTATATTACGAAACTTTCATATCCAGATGAGAAAGTTTCTGTGATAGACATAATGAATCACACAGCTGGCTTTCAGGAAGTCCAATATAACTTGGAGACAAAAAACTCCGATGAAGTTTTATCCTTAGCTGAAGCTTTAAAATATTATGAACCTAGACAGATTTACAGGCCTGGACAGGTTGTATCTTATTCTAACTGGGGGGCAGGGCTTGGAGCCTACATAGTAGAGAATATTACAGGTAAGACTTTTGACCAGTATGTCCACGACAATATCTTTAAGCCACTTGCCATGGAGAGCACAAGCATAAGGGCTGACTTTTCTGACAATCCTTGGGTTAAGGGAAAAAGGTCTCAAATGAAGTCTTACATGATAATGGAAGGGGTTGAGGAATCATATGGTGACTCCATTTCTTACATACAGATTTACCCAGCAGGTTCAGCAACAGGGACACTTGAAGACTTTACACGATTTGGACAGGGATTGATTTCAGATGAGAACCTCCTATTTGATAAGTCTGAAACTAGGGATAAGTTCCTAAGCCCCTCAAGATATTATGAAAAGACAGACATTCCAAGGATATACCATGGTCTTTGGACACTTCCTTATGGGTCGGGAATTGTGGGACATTCTGGCAATACCCAAGGTTATACATCTAGCCTCTACTTTGACCTTGAGTCATCAAGGCTGGTTTGTGTCATGACAAATGAGCTTGGTGAAACTGCCTTTAACTATGGAATACTTGGATTGATTTTTGGTGATTTAAATTTAGACTTAGGGAAAATCTCAGAAGAAAAGGACATATCAGGGATTTATACTTCTGCCAGGGCAAATATTCCAAAGGGATATGGGAGTATATATTCTTACATGGGAGGTCTCCTACCTCTGAAGAAGGCAGAAGAGCCTAGGACTTTTGATCTGGCAATTGGGCAAGGAACTGTTAGGCAAGTTTCAGATAGTATTTTTTTATTGGACAATGATAATGGTTTAAAGATTCTTAAAAACCTGAAAGAAGCTGAAGGAAGGTTAGTTTTTGAATCCTTTACAGGAGATGAATTTAAAGAGAATACTTTTTCTTTTATAATTAAGATAGGACTGTTCTTGGCTTTCTTGCTTGGAGGAATAATCACATTAGTTTGGCTTATTATTGACTTAATAAGGTTACTTGTGTCAAGACGAAAAAACAAGTCTTTGGAACTTTCAAGGAATTCTATTTTGATAAAATTTTTGAACATTGGACTTGTAATTTTGGTGTTAGTGCTAATATTATCAGATGGCTTTACAAGGCTAGGACAGGCTCGGCCAATTGTTTTTGGAATAATAATCTTAAGTCTTAGCCTAGTATTTTTAGGAAGAAAAACTATAAAAGATGAAAGCAAGTCCCAATTGTTATTACTTGTATTTATTTCTATTTCTATAATCAATGTCCTTTATTGGCAGTGGTTCAATTTTTGGACCTAGGAAAAAAATTTTATTTAGTATCCCAGCAGAAATTTACTAAATACAAGTCCTGTTTTTGACAATTTCAGCACATCTCTATTTTATAGGATATAGATATAAGAGCGGACTAATTGAAAAGGCGGTATACCATGAAAGATGAAAAATTAATACATAAAATTGTAAAAGAAAATTGCATTAACACAATATTTCAACCTATTTGTTCCCTTGAAAATGGATCTATATTGGGTTATGAAGCCCTCAGTAGAATTAATGCTCCTATAGATTTAAATATTGAGGAGCTTTTTGAGTTTGCTGAAAAGACTGATGGTCTTTGGGATTTGGAGAAAATGTGTAGGAAAAAAGCTATAAAAAATGCCCAAAGGAGGCCTGAAAAATCGTTAATTTTCTTAAATATAGATGCTAACATCCTAAATACTCCAGACTTTAAATCTGGCTTTACCAGTAAAAACTTAAAGAAGTATAATATTGATGGAAATGATTGTATTTTAGAAATAACAGAAAAAACAGCCATCAAAGATGAAGACCTCTTCCTACAAACAATATCACATTATAAGAATCAAAATTTTAAAATAGCAATAGATGACTTTGGTTCTTCCTATTCAGGTATGAACCGTGTTTGTTTTATCCAACCAGACTACTTGAAAATTGGAATCCATCTCATTTCAAACATTGATTCTGAATTTCTAAAAAGAAGTGCTGTTCAATCTATAGTTGACTTTTGTAAGAAGTCTAGCATAAAGGTAATTGCAGAAGGAATAGAAACATTAGAAGAGCTAAAAACTCTAATTCACCTTAATGTTGACTACGGTCAGGGCTTTTATCTGGCAAGGCCCAACAAAGACTTCCAAGAGCTGGACAAGGAATTGGTAAAGGAAATCAAAAATATTTTTAACAAAAAAACTTATACCCCTAGCCAGTCTTTTTTTACAAGCATTGATAAGTTAGGTGAAAAAAAAGAAACCGTTAAGACTAGTGATTCCTGCCTTGATGTATATGAAAGAATGAAAAAGGATTCTGATATTACAGAGTTTTTTGTAGTTGACAAAAATGATAAGTTTGCCGGTGTTGTCACTAGAAACATTATCTTTGAGCGCTTTAGTGGCCAGTATGGTTTTAATCTTTCAAGGCGAATGAAGGTAAAGGATGTTATGGACAAGGATTGTTTAAGGGTTGATGCCGCTCAATGTATTGACAAGGTCAGTACGATTGCTATGGATAGGGACCGTGAAAGTATTTACGACTCTATAGCTATTGTATCCAATGATGAGTATATTTCAACGGTTACAGTAAAAGACCTGCTCCTCTCTTCAGTCGAAATGCAGATTAAAAGGGCAAGCGACAGCAATCCTTTGACAGGCTTGCCAGGCAACCTACAAATCCAACATTATATTAAGTCCCTAAGTGGGTCAAAAGACCCCTGGTCTATTCTTTATTTAGATTTGGATAATTTCAAAGCCTATAATGATTCCTATGGATTTAACAATGGAGACCTGATGTTAAAGGCCTTATCTAATTCTATTAAGGATAACTGTATCCAAGATGAATTCATGGGACATATAGGAGGGGACGACTTTGTAATAATAACTAACTACTACGATGTTAATCCCATCTGCAAAAATATTTGTAATAGCTTTAATCGTTTGATTAAAGACCTCTATACTGAAGTTGATTGGAATAGGTCCTATATAATTTCAAGGAACCGAAATGGTTTTGTAGAGGAATTCCCCATAGCTACTATATCAATTGCAGTTGTTAACAATAAGAATGAAACAATAAGTAACATGAATGATTTCTCTCTAAAAATTACAGAAGCAAAAAAACTAGCTAAGCAAAAAATAGGAGATTCCGTTGTAGTCTTGGAGTAAAACTACAAGAACTTATAAAAACTCTGATTAGCTTGTTAAAAATACCAGCTATGATTTTATACTTTTGATACTCTATACATATACTAGATAGATTAGCAAAAGCAAATATAAAGGAAGTTAGGTTTATGATGAAAACAATAAGTTTCCAGTTCAAAATTAATTTTATGAATCTTAC
>JAAYNG010000054.1 GCA_012520935.1 Tissierellia bacterium
ACTGTTACTGTATAGTCTTTGGTTCCTGACATCGCTGTTGCCAGAGTTAAAGTAACAACTTTTGTTGTTGTGTTATATGAAGGTGCTCCAGTAAGGTTTACTGTTTTTCCTTCCCCATCTTTTACAACATATTTTGAAGCTGTTTGGGCTGATGCTTGTTTCATATCAGTTGAGAATGTAACTTCTATTGTTGTATCTGTTTTGGCTTTGACACCTGTTACTGTAGGAGCAGCATCAGCAGTTACTGTGACTTTTTCACTATATCTGTTGGTAGCAACGTTACCAGCTATCGGGTTACCGTTGAAGTCTCTAACATCCTTTACAAAGAAATGTACCTCTCCTGCTGGAAGTGGATTAGTAGTAAAGGTAATTTCAAAAGTGTTGGCATCAATTTTCTTTTGTGCATTGGCCGGTTTGGCAACATCAGAAGCCATTCCAGTTGTATTCCAGTAGAAATCCCCAATGTTAGCGTTGGTAATATTCATTGGTTTACTAAAAGTAACCTTAACTTTTGTCTGAGACAATACTTCAATGGAGCTGACCTGTGGTAATGCAGTGTCCTCTTCAACTGTAAACTTAAGTTCCTTAGCTGGCACTAATAGATTAGCGTAATCCCTTAGATCTAAAGTTCCGTCAGCAAAAACTGCAACTTTATGTTCACCAGGTACTAAGTCTGCAGGCAGAACAAGGGTTACTTTGGTATCAAAAGCACTAGCTGTTGCTGTGCTGGTATGAACAACATTATCAATCTTATAGTTACCTACAGTTGCAAGATTCTGTATGGGCTCACTAAAAGTCAGTTCCAATGTAGCTGAACCCAGGGGTGTTACCGATACCAGGGTAGGTATTGTGGTATCAACAGGTTTAATTGTGGTGTTGTATGCTTGCATTACCTTGCCATCGGCAGATTTAACGTTGACAATAGTAATTGGATAGTCTTGATACTGTACCAATGTGGCCCCAAGGTTCAATATTACAGTTTTGTTATCGCTTTGTAATACTGCACCGTTTGGAGTAATAGATAAACCACCGTAGTTGGTAATGGTTTGTGCTGTTGTTTTATCTACAGCAGTGTTAAATTTAACTTCAACTTGTCTAAGGTTAATAGCACTTACTGAAACAACTTCTAGAGCATCTGGTGCTGGTGCTGGTTTTGGTACATCTTTACCAGCTAGTGAGTTAATTGCATCTATAAAAGAAGCCTCTGGGTTTGCATCTAAATAATCTTGTACATCCTGTACATTGTAATATAATCCATTGTGTTCGATAACATACTCAATCATGTGGTCTGCCACATAACTAAATGCATCATCTTTACCTACGAATTCATCAAAAGTGTAGTCTCGCGACCCATCCAATTTAACCTTGTTAAAAAGATCCATATCAGCCGCAAAAACTGAACCACTTCCTAAAATTAGCAGAATCGCAAGTAATAACGATACTACTTTTTTCATAAAGTTTTAACCTCCTTAAATTTCCCAATTTTGGTATAACCGATTGGGATTAACCCAATCGGTTTACCTTTTTATTATATTATGCTTAACTTTTATTTAGTTCTTTATTCCATATTATGGAAGAACTACTTTAATAACTTCTGATCCTATTGTTAGTTCAACATAGTCTCCTGCTTGAGGTGTATCTAAGTTTCTAACTAGGAAATTATCTGTTGTGTTAGTTAGTAAAGCTGCAGTATCATAGCTTATAGGAGTTGCCATTGCGGTTGCATCACTATGGAAACCTTTAATAGCTGTTACTTGATTAGCCTTTGCTCCAACTAGAGTTATCTTGTATGAGGTTACTCCCATTACTTTCTTATCAAGAACAGCTGTTCCTGATATTACTAGTGGTGGAAGGTTAGTCTTCATTTGTTCAAGTTTAGCTTTTTCAGCTGTTAATAATGCTTGAACTGCTGGGTCTAAAGCTGCAAATTCTGTTAATGCCTTGTCAATAGCTGCCCTGTCTGCTTCTGGTGTAGGATTAGATACTGGTTTAGCAAGAATTGTTGCATTTGCTAATTTCCACGCATCTGCTGCTGCTTGGTTAGGATTTGCTCCTGGTGCTGTCAAGCTTATAACTTGTACAACTCCCGGCCTCCAGTTGTTGTCGAATGTGAAGCTCACTCTATATGCACTTGTTGCTAAGTTGATGTTTGCAATATCGCTTGCACTTGGTGCATTTGTGCCATCTGCTATATAGTTAGCATCTGTTAATGGCATTCTGTAGAATACATCTACTCCCGGGTGGATATTATATTCATCTTTTACTGCCCATTGTGCCAATCTATCTTTGTCTGCTTGATCGAAAGCAACAAAGTCTACATATGGC
Organism: Tissierellia bacterium; assembly: GCA_012520935.1. Lineage (GTDB taxonomy): Bacteria > Bacillota > Clostridia > Tissierellales > Peptoniphilaceae > JAAYNG01. The sequence continues at coordinate 2,326 of JAAYNG010000054.1, forward strand.
ATTCCGCCAAGTCTTACCATGATTGGGTCATATTGTCCAAATTTGTCACCCATATATCCGAAGTATCCCATGTTTCCACTATAGAATGGGTTAATTCTTAATACGTCGAATGCTCCGAAAGTTCTGTCAATATTTGCTGTTGGTGAACCTGTTCCTCTTACTGAGATAGCACGGATTGAACCACCATTAGCAAATGGATTGTTAGGAATTCTCTTAGGAGTTACTCTGTGAGCTCCTACACTGTCAGGTACTAACAAATCTTGTGCATCTTTGTCAACTTGCACTATTGATTGAGGAGTTAGTCTACCAAATAATTCGAAGTCGTTATCTAGATAGATTTCATATAGGTCGCCATTACCGTCTTCTAGTGTGATTACTCTATAACCATATCCTGCCCATGAATCGAATGATCTACCATCCAGCAATACAACTCTGAATGTTGGGTCGTTTCTTCCTATCAGTAAGTTTTCTCTTACTATTGGGTTACCTTCTTCTGACTTAATTGCCCAGAATTCGTATACATCGTTTGCATTAGCGTTTCTGATGTGGTTAACTTGGTTGTACATGAATCTGTCAAGGTCTATTACTCTCTTGAAGTCTACTGCTCCGTTTCTGTTATCTGATAATTTACCTTCAACTGTTGTAGGGTTGTATGATACACCCTTAGTTAATCTTACTACAAAGTCTGCATTTCCTACACTTGCTCTTGCATCGTTAACAAATACGATTGTGTGAGCAATGTCTTTTCTGTTTGAGAATGAAGTGTAGTAGTGAGTTCCTCTGTATTCACTACCGATACCGCCCAAAGCTTTCTCTATTCCCAGAGCTGTTCTTAACACATTGTTAACTTCAAAGTCTGAGAATACTACAACTTTTTGTCCTGTATCGCCAAGTATGTTTTTACCTAAGTCTGATTCTGAAAGGCTTCCTGGCAATGCTCCTGATCTGATATATCTTCTGTCTGCATCGATGTTAAAGATATTTGTTCTTGGAAGCACTGTATAAGTTGTAGTGTTAACATTCATTTGTTGAAGTGTTCCGTCATTCCATGCAAGTGCTCTGTTAACAACTGCATTTCTTTGGAATTCTTCTGTATTTACATCATGCTTGTAAGCTGTTGATCCTGCCGGACCTGCTGCATTCATTGCTACAACGATTTGTCCGCCACCCTTGTAGAAGTAACCGTATCCGTTATGTGCAGTGTTGTCATTGTATAGGGTTGACATTTGTGGCCAAGTAGCTAATCTTAATATAACATTGATATCTTGTCCTTGTTCTCCTAGAACATATACAAGGTCGGCCCTGTTAAGTTCGCTTAAAGCTGACTTGATAGTCATTCTTGAAGGAGTTGCTGCTGTTGTATTGTTCAATAAGTCTGATGCATCTAGTATTTGTGTTCTCCATGATTCTGATAGGTTAGCAAATTTATTATCTCTTCTTAGGAACTTAGCGTCGCCCTTTGAAAGAAGTTCATAAACGATTGCCGTGTTATCTGTATATTCGAAACCTGATTTGATTAGTTGTAGGTGTCCGAAGATGTCTCTTAGAACTGTTGTTTCTTTGCCTTGGAATGGCTTTAATACTGATGGTGATTCTGAATCTATTAATGTTCTGAATGCTGATCCATCTGTGTTAGCCGGTCCGCCAGTTGAGTAAACCGGTCTTCTCATTAATGCTGTGTGAATTCTGAATTTACCAAGGTCGCCCTTTAATACTGCATAGTAGCTTCCTGTTCTTTCTACAAAGTCGAATTCGCCTTGTACTAGAGCGTCTTTTCTAACGATTCCACCAGTGCCATATGCATGGATTACATCATTAGGAACGATATCGCCTTTTTCTACTCTTGTGAATTTAATATCTTTGCTTCCGTCAAAAGCAATTACATGGTCTCTTGGATTTAAAGTTTCGATTTGTCCGTCAACCTTGTCTGACCATACTCTGATAGCCTTGTCAGATTCTCTGATAGATTCTACCGGTGCTATGTCTTCAAAAGCAAATGAGTCGATGAATACTAATTTACCATTTTTAACTGTTGCCTTTGCAAAGTCAACTGGGTAAATTAATGCTCCAAGTCTGTCTTTAGCGTTGAATTCTTTGTATTCCATCGGCTTGTCGTTTCTGTAAGTTCTGAAGATTCTGTCGTCTCTCTTTTCGAAACCTTCGCCTAGGTCTACTGTATATTCTTTGTCACCAACTTCAAATCTGTATAGTGAGCCAGGTCTGTCAACTTGTCCTGCTGCACCAAATACATAGTCATAAGTTTCGTCAATCTTAATTTGAACTACTTGTTCTGGTTTGTCTTTTAGTCTGTTGTCAAGTGTTACATAAGCAACTTTACCAAGTAGGTGTTCAACTTCCCAGTGAGGCTTTTTGCCTACAGGGATAGTAAGCTTAAGTTGAGTTCCTCTTGAGTATTTTTCTTGGTATTCTCTTGATTCTTTTACATAGTTTGCTCTTTGTTCAAGAGTCATGATTTCAAGAACCATTTCGTCAGCTTTCAATAGAGATTCAGTTCTATCGTTTTCAATGAAGATACCTTTAACTACTGTGTGCTCGCCATATTCTTCGTCCATTAGGTAGTTGTAAACCATTTTGAAAACATTTTCTCTTGTTGCCATTTCTTGGAAATTAGCAATGTTTACACCTTTTAATAGACCTATTTCTTTTGCTTTGTTAATGTATGAATATGGGTAGTTAGCATTTAGTAGGTCGTCTTCTGCTTTTGTTAGAACGCCTGTAGCTCTTACGATCATTGTAACCGCTTCAGCGTTAGAGATATTTCTTGCCGGCATGAATTTGCCATTTGTATATCCTTTGATAATGTTGTCGCCTACTGCTAGGTTAACATAACCGTTTGCCCAGTGTCCTACATACATATCTGAGAATCTTGAAGGAACGCCTTTAAGACCGTCAGCTGCTGATTGCTTGTCTTTTGCTCTAACAAGAATTGTAGCCATTTCCGCTCTTGTAATGTTCTTTTCAAGTCCCATTGTTCCGTCTTCATAACCTGTTACATAATTCTTTTCTTTTAGGTAGTCAAGCCATTCTTGACTTGCTTCCGGTGCTTCTGTTGCAACAGGTTCTGTTTCTGCCGGAGCTGTTTCGCCTTCAGCGAATGCTGCTCCTGCCATACCTAATATCATAACCATAGCTATGATTAAGGATAATACTCTTTTCACCATAAATGATGACCTCCTTTTTTATTTGTTTGCAAATTCCAAGGGAATTCACATCTTGGGAAAGATTATACCACCAATTTTTTTATCTTGCAAGCTTATATCTAGTGATGTAATTCAAATGTAATAATCGGCGATATTACCTTCTACTTTTCCATGATACACTAAAGTGAAGAAAAAATCAATTACAGTTATATTACAAATTATTTTCTATTTGAGGTTTTGGGGATGTTTTGGGGGGGATTGGATTTTTTTGGGATCCGTCGTTGGGGGGGGATTGGATTTTTTTAAGGAACGGGCGATTGGTAATCGCCCCTACGGGTTGGGGCGGGCGTTGGGGTGTGGATTTTGTTTTTTTCAGGTCCGGCTTTGTTGGTCTGGATTGCCGGGGTCGTTGTCACTCCTTCGCAATGACGGGGGGGTGCAGGTGGTTTGGGTGGAAGGGGTGGTTGATAATTGTCATTACTGGGTGGGTGAAGGTGGTTGGGGTGCTTTTAATATTAGTTTTGGCTTCTGCTTCATTTATTAGGATTTATATTATTATTTATTTATCTATTGAATATATTGTCATATGTATGGTATAATTATTGTGTTAGCACTGTAAAGGAAAAACATTTAACTTAAAGGGGGCTATTTAATTTGATTAAAAAGAGTTTGAGCAGGAGATTAAATCTGTTGGTTGTTTTGATTTTATTCTTCTCAATTGTTATTATTACGATATTGAGTTCTTATTTTAGTTATAGGGCTGCTTATAATATTTATGAGGACTATATCGTGAACATCAGTAAGTCTCAGGAAAACAGGCTTGTTGAATTTTTTGCCAAATATGAGCTGGGTGTTAATCAGCTTGCTGAAATGACTGCCATGAAGGGTTTTGATGACCCGGTTGGCAATGAAAACCAGAGGGCGGCTTTGGCTTCTATTGAGAATTATTTAAATGCCTACGGGGGTGTTGAGTTGGTTTATTTTGGTAGTGCTAAGCAGGGCAAGGCTATCTTTTCGCCTCCCTTGGATGTGGATATCGACCCTACTGACAGGCCTTGGTATATTGATGCTGTTAATGAGGGGAAGGTCATCTGGACTGACCCTTATATTGATGCTATCTCCGGTGGTGTAACTATTACTACTGCGGCCCCTGTTATGAACGGGTCGTCTTTAACTGGTGTTGTGGGTGCTGATATCTCTCTTAATGGCTTGGGGGATATGGTGTCTATGGTCCATATTGGTAATGATGGTGGGGCTATGGTTGTTGATCCTGTTTCTAAGTCAATTCTTTTTACTAAGATTGAGGGTTTGACCGGCCAGGAAATCCCTCTAGAGGCCCAGGGGATTTTTGAAAATGAAAATACTGTCTACAGGATGAAGCTTGGTGGACAGGAGTATATTCTTGTTTATAATAAGTTGGAGAATACTAACCTGGGAACTTTGATTTACCTTCCATTCAAGGAAATTATTGCTGCAGGTATGGGTATTTTTATTACTAGTTTAATTATTATGCTGGTGACTTTTGTTGTTGCTACTATTATTACCAGGTTTGCCCTTAGGGGAACTGTGAAAGATATTCAGGATGTTTCTGCTGCTATGGAGCATGCCGGAAGTGGGAACTTTACTGATAGGCTTACCACTCGTCGTGAGGACGAGGTTGGTGCTATGTATGATGCTTTCAACGACATGGTTATTAATGTTTCTAAGTTGGTGGGGTCGGCTAAGGAGGTTTCCCATAAGGTTTCTAACCTTTCTGACCACTTGGCGGCGATTTCAGAGGAGACTACTGCGACAAGCCATGATGTTACCAGGACCGTTGAGGAGATTGCCCACGGGGCGACTTCTCAGGCTATGGAAATTGAGTCCGGTGTTCAGGCTATGAATAATATTGCTGAAAGAATTAAGGAAAATACGGACTTGGTTTCAAATATACAAAATTCGGCTCATTCTGTTGTGGATAGCAAGGACGAGGGACTGGATATTTTAAAGAATTTGATTGCTAAGAACCGAGAGAGTAATCAGGCAGCTTCTTTTATGGCTGATATGATTACTAATACGGATGCTGCGGCTAAGAAGATTTCCCAGGCTTCTGAGATGATTGGGGACATTGCTGAGCAGACTAACCTTTTGGCTCTGAATGCTTCTATTGAGGCGGCAAGGGCCGGGGATGCCGGTCGTGGTTTTGCGGTTGTTGCTCAGGAGATAACTAAGCTTGCTGATTCTTCTTCGACCTTCTCTGAGGAGATTAAGAGGGTTGTTGATGACTTGACCAAGAGGACTAATGAGGCTGTTTCTACCATGGATAATGTTGCTTTGATCGCTGATGATCAAGCGAAGTACCTTGGGGAAACGGAAACTGCTTATCAAAATATTTCTGATTCAGTTGATTCAACAAGGAGGGAGGTACAGGCCTTGTTTGATGCTGCGGATAGTTTGGAGAGGGACAAGGAGGCTATGGTCCGAGTTATGGAGAACTTGTCTGCTGTTTCTCAGGAGACTGCGGCTTCGACGGAAGAGGTTTCGGCTGCCATGGCTGAGCAAGTGAAGGCGATTGATACGGTGGCAGAGAATGCGACCGAGCTTGCTGTTTTGATTAATGAGTTGCAGGAGAATTTGAATAAGTTTATTTGTTAGTGGTCAATTAGGGACGGTTATTTTTTGACCAGATCCGGTAATGAATTAGGGCGGCTTGGGTGGCCGTCCTTTTTTTAATGTTGGAGATAGTTTTGTTATCGCAAATGTAGACTGGTGAGCCATCCCCCCTCGTCATCGCGAGCGTTAGCGTGGCGATCCAGGGGTTTCCCATTAGCTGGGGGAGTTAAACAGATGGGACTAAATGCTAAAAACATTATTATGTTAATATTGACTTTATACTTACTTTTGTGTATAATATTATTGTAGGGAGGAATGGGGATGCCGATGACTTCTAAGGAAATGATTAAACTCTTGGAAAAAAATGGTTTTGTTCACATAAAAAGTGGGGATGGCTCTCATAGGAAATTTAAGAATTTTGAAACTGGTAGAGTAACTCAGGTTCCTTATCATAATAGGGACCTGTGTAAAAAGACTGAACATATGATATTGAAACAAGCTGGGCTTAAATAGCCTATCTTTAATATGTAAATGAAGGAGGAATTTTATGTTTGTTGTTTATCCTGCAATCTTCTATAAAGACTTAGCTAGCAATGCTTATGTTGTCATTTTCCCTGATCTTGATAATGGGGCTACGGAGGGGGAAGATATTAATGATGCTTATTTTATGGCTCAAGATTATATTGGAAGCTGGTTATATGATTATTTTATTGAAATGAAAGAACTCCCAAAGGCTTCTAATATTTTAGACTTGAAATTGGAAGATGATGAATATTCAGATTTATCAAAGAGTTTTATTAGTTTGGTTGGAATCGATCTAGCTGAATATGTCAAACAAGCTGATAAGAGGACTGTAAGAAAAAATATTTCTATTCCTAGCTATCTGAATGAAATGGGGATTACTAAAGGGGTTAATTTTTCACAAATATTGCAAGATGCGTTAAAAGATGAATTTAATATTAATTAAGGATGGTCTTTTGGGGAATGTCCTTATTTATATTATGATAGAAGCTTCTTTCATTATCGCGAGCCATCACACCTCGTCATCGCGAGCGTTACCGTGGCGATCCAGGGGTTTCCCATTAGCTGGGGGATTAAGTTGGGGTCCGGCTTTGTGGGTCTGGATTGCCACGGTCGCTTCCTTAAGCTATTTTTAAAACAAGAAAAGACCCGGGTGAATGGGTCTTTTACTCTTTTACTCTATTTTATTTTACTTTTACCGGGTGGTAATTGTTGCCTTGGCCGCTGAAGCCTAGGCCCAGCTGGCCTTCTGTGTTTTGTCCCCAGGACCAGAGGTTTCCGAAGCTATCAAAGGCATATCCTGTGTTCCTGCCTGCTCCTATATCTGTCATCCTTGCTGTCCCTGTCTTTACTAGGTAGAAATCTCCCAGTTTTGTTCCTCCTGCTGCAAAGCCAAGTCCCAGCTGGCCAAAGTTATTATTATCTCCTGAGCTGAAGACCAACCCGTCTTCTCTAAGGGCATAGATTACTCTGTTTTTAAAAATAACTTTGTTGAAGCCCCTGTCGCCCACATTTAAGCTTATCCTGCCGGCTGGTACAACTACTTGTGGTATGTCCCAAGCTACTATTTGATTCGGTGTGATGGCTATATTGCCTTCATCGCCAATTTCAAGTCTTTGGACACTTGAAACATCTGTTATTAACTGTGGTGTTCCTTGTCCAAATGGTGATATTTTACCCCACATATAGACTTCGCCATTGGTGGTTACTATGCCTATTTTATAGCCTCCTGCTGCTACTTGGATTGGAGTCGCTCCTGCAGGTAAGTGTGCCGGTTCTCCCCATTTGCCTGCGTTATTTCCTCCAACACTTCCTCTACCGTGTTGGCCATATTCATTGCTGCCCTTTACTCTTACTTGGCCACCGGAAGTTAGGATTGCATAGAAACCATCGCCTGCTGCTATGTTTATTACCCCGTCTACTTCTGTGTCTTGTTGGATATTGTAGCCATCTTCTGACAGCCATAGGTTGCCACCGGCATCCAGTGCTATGAATCCATTTAATGTTGAGGCTATTTGGATGAAGTTTCCCTCTTTTACAAGGGTTGGGGTCATGGATTTTCTTTGTCCTCCTGTCCCGCCCATCCAATATATTGCCCCGTCTTTAATAAATACTGTATGGTGGATATTGCCATCTATTTTTTGATTCCAGCTTGTATATTTAATCGGGTTTCTAACTATTGGTATTCTGTCCGGTGTGACATAGGTTGGGTCTACCTGTTCCGGCGGTGTTTCTCTTCCTTGACATGCTATCTCTAAATATACTGTGTCACCTGCCGGGTCAATGGCAGTTATTACTCCTATGTCTTCTACATGGGTCATAGCATCATAGTATACTATATCACCAAGCTCTGCATTGGCAAATGGTTGGAGTGGTACTCCTTCATGAGTTCCACATGGAACATTAAAATTTTATAAGTGCCGGATTACTCTATGGCCATATCGTTTAGTATGTCTTTTAAGTTTACCAGTTCTTCTTCTGTAAAGGTAACTCCTTTTTTCATCCTTGTATGGTCCGGATTCCAGTCCCTTATGTCGTACTTTGCAGGATAGTCCCCCCATTTTACAATGTTGAGTTCCTTGGTCCAGTTGTTTTCGTATTTTTGGATTTCTCCTATGTGTTTTTCAATTTCAAATTTAAAGTCTGCCATTTATGCCTCCTTTAATTCCGATGTGCAATTTGGACATCTTGTTGCTTCAATATTAATCTCGCTCTTGCAAAAGGGACATTCTTTTGTTATTACTTCTTCTTCCTCTTCTTTTTTTAGTTTGTTTATGGCTTTTACTACCATAAATATTGAAAAGGCTATTATTATAAATTCTATAATTGTATTAATGAAGACTCCATAGTTAATTGTTGGTGCTGCCAGTTCCTGGGCTTCTGCCAGGGTCTTATATGTCTTCCCGTCCAGGCTGATGAACATGTGAGAAAAGTCCACTCCTCCTATTAGTTTCCCCACCACCGGCATTATGATGTCATTGATTAGGCTTGACACGATTTTCCCAAAGGATCCACCAATGACGACACCCACTGCCATGTCAATCACATTGCCCTTTACTGCAAATTCTTTGAATTCTTTAAGCATTTTTTACCTCCTATATTTTCTCCTCCTAATTATAAACTATTTATTCTTGATTGTACATAGGAAATTTGAAAGTTGGTTTTTATGATATGAAAAAAAGGGCGGTTGAAACCACCCATACCGGTTTTATTATAGGATTTTGAATGTGCGGACGATTAGTAATTACCCCTGTAGTTGGAGTCTAGCTTTTGGGTCTGGATTGCCGTCTATAATTGATTAAGCCTTATTAATGAAGGGGAGGATAATATCCGCCCCTACCAGTCCTTGCAATGGTAAGTGTTGAACAGGCAATCAATAGCTACCGTCATATAAACTCATTATAAGTTTTTTACACGAGAATCTAAGACAGTATTCTTTGCATTGGACAGGAAGTCTTCCAGGGCATCGTTTTGGTCTGGTGGCCTTCTTAGACCATTTTTTTTAATTTCTTCCTTTATCTTTTTTACAAAGAAGTTTTCTTTTATTGACACTATTTTAAATTCACGGATTTCATTTGGCTTGTCTCTCTCTAAATAGAAGGACTTCCACTCGCTTGGATGGGCCTGTATTAACTCGCCTAAGATTATATCTGCTGACTCTAAGTAGTCATTTAATTTCTTATAGACATCTTTTTTTACGCTTATTATCTCGTCCAAGCCATAGTAGTCCCCTGTTTCGTCCTCTGCTTCTCTTTTGTCGCATTCTAGATTTATTAACTTTTCTCCATATTCGCCGAAGAAGCCGGACCTCTTTTCCACTACAAAATTATCGTTTGTATCTGAAAATTTCTTTCCTTGTACCCTTAAAGAGATTACAAAATTGAAGGCTACGGTTTGGATATTGTCCTCTGACAAAAAATCGTAGGCTTCTACATGTAGGCTGGTATTGTGAATATTTAACCTCTTTGTTGTGTATTGGTAGCCCTGAGGCTTAACCTTCAACGGTCTTTTCTCCTCTGCCTTTTTTTGAGCTTCCTTCCTCTTTTCTTCAAAGCTTTCCTTGCCTTGTTGTTGGTTATGACTCCTTTCGCGAGGGTCGTACTTTGGCGTAGCTTTTACTCCACCGATCCCTCTCATAGGCTCTATATACATCCTTGTATTTATTTCCATACCCTCACACCCCCTTTTCCTTCTCTTATTATATCGGCAGAAAATGGTTTTTTTTAATGTTTTAATGGTATTTTAATATTTTTGTGGTAGAATATACATATGTATGATTTAGTAATAGTAGGTGCGGGACCTGCTGGTTCAAATCTCGCTAGGTTAATTAAAGATAAGAAGGTTCTCATCTTAGAAAGAAGGGATTTTTCCAAAGTGGATGGGAAGTCTTGTGGTGGGCTTTTAAATGAGGATACGAAGCTCTTTTTGTCACGGCTTGGTATTTCAATACCTAAGGAGGTTGTCAAGGCTCCTCAAACACAGATTTTAAAGGCCTATGACATGGATAACAGCCTTCTTGCTTCCTACAGGAAGGACTACTTGAATATTGACCGTTTTGAATTTGATAAATATATGTTAGGACTGGTCGGGGACAATGTGGAAGTAAAGAGGGCTTCCTTCCAAGATGCCCGTTATTCCTCTAGGGGGCTGGTGGTCTCTTACTTGGAAGATGGGGAGGAGAAAGAGGTCGAATGTAAGATCTTGGTTGGGGCTGATGGTGGTGCTTCTAAGGTAAGGAAGGAGGTCTTTCCTGAGAAAAAGTTTTCTAGGCGGTACTTGGCCGTCCAATATGACTTTGAAAAAATTGAAGATGTACCTTATATGGGTGCGGTTTTTTCTAAGGAGTTGACTGACTACTATTCTTGGTTTATTCCTAAAGATGAGTCTATAATCATTGGAGGTGCCTTTCCTGAGGGGTCTAATGTGAAGAGTAAGATGGAGCTTTTGACCCTGATGTTGAGGGCAAGGGGGCTGGTTTTTGGTGAAAAAGTTTCTTCTTCCGGGGCTATTTTAATCCGCCCCAGTGTGAGGAGTGACTTGTTCGGGGGCGAGTCTTCTATTGCCCTGGTGGGTGAGTCGGCCGGACTTATAAGTCCCAGTTCATCTGAGGGGATATCCTTTGCTTTGAAGTCTTCAACTGCCCTGGCTAAGGCGATTTCTAACAATGAAAACTTCTTCTTTGAAGCTTACGGAAAGTTTCTAAATAAGGAGTGGAGGAGGATTTTCTTGAAGGGCTTAAAGGGGAATCTGATTTATTCAAAGGGGCTAAGAGGGGCCTTTATGAAGACCGGCTTGTTGAAAATTGAGGGGATATAATGCTATATTTGACTAGGCATGGGGAAACTGACTGGAATACAAAGAAAATCTTGCAGGGAAAGAAGGACTCCCCACTTACTGAAAAGGGGATAGCTGATTTATTGGTCTTGAGGGATGAAATTAGGAACATAGATTTCTTGGAGATTTATTCTTCACCCTTGGGCCGGGCCAAGGAGACTGCTAGGATTTTAAATCTTCATAATAAGGAGATTATCCTTGACCCTGACTTGGAGGAGATGGGATATGGCCCTTGGGAAGGGGTGCCCCGAGATTTTTTAAGGGAAAGATACGGGGAAAACTTTGATAATTATTTCTACCGGCCTGAACTCTATGTGCCTGTTGGGGGTGGGGAGCCCTTTGAAAAGCTATTTATCAGGGTAGACAGGGCTCTTGGCCGCTTGAGGGAGAGGTCCAGGGAAGGGGACATCTTGGTGGTAAGCCACGGGGTGGTCATAAGGATGATTTACTTGATTTTAGATGGTTGCGGGATTGAGGACTTGTGGAATATGCCGGCTGTGCCCAATGGAAAGTTGATTGAGATGAGTTTTTAACTTTGTTTTTTAAGGAGGTAGACTATGGGAAAAATTGATGAACTTAGGGAGATATTAAAGGATTCTGATAATATTGTATTTTTCGGGGGGGCCGGTGTTTCTACGGAAAGCAATATTCCTGATTTCAGGTCAGCCTCCGGTCTTTATAACACTAAGAGCGGGGTGGGGAAGACTCCTGAATACATGTTAAGCCACACCTGTCTGGTGAGGGATACGGAAGATTTTTATAACTACTACAGGGAGAATATTTTACACCCTGAGGCTAAGCCCAATAGGGCCCATGAAGCCCTTGCTAAGCTTGAGGAGATGGGCAAGTTAAAGGCTGTTATCACTCAGAATATCGATGGTCTCCACCAGCTTGCCGGGTCAAAAAATGTTATGGAGTTACATGGGTCGGTCTTAAAGAATTATTGTGCCAAGTGTGGGAAAAAATATGATGTTCATTTTATATATGATTCTGAAGGGATTCCTACTTGCGAGTGCGGCGGTCTAGTAAGGCCTGATGTGGTCTTGTATGAGGAGGCCTTGAATAATAAGGCTATGAGCGATGCGGTTGCCTATATTGAAGGGGCTGATACTTTGATTATTGGAGGGACTTCTCTGGTGGTCTATCCTGCTGCCGGTCTTGTCCGATACTTCAGGGGGAAAAATTTAATTCTAATCAATAAGTCACAAACTTCTTATGATAGGATGGCAACTCTTGCCTTTAATGAGAGTATTGGGGATGTATTGTCGGAGGCTGTAATTGGAATTTAATAAGAGGGTTAAGCGGGGGATTGGGGGGATTTTCTTCCTAATCCTCTTATATATTATAGGTAATTTTTTCATTATGGAGATGACAAGGCACTTTCATCCATATATGTCTTGGAACTTGTTCCTTGCAGCGGTTCCATTGTTTTTTGCCTGCCTTGTAATATATTTTTTAAGGAAGGGGTCAAGGTTTTTGGTCGTGGTTTTTTTGGTCCTCTGGCTCTTGTTCTATCCAAATTCCCCCTATATCATCACGGACTATATACATATTTCTAACGAGTTTGAGATTTTGGTAGATAAGCCGCTTGATGACAACCCTGACCTTAAGCAGAGGGTCTATGTCTTCAATGATGACTTTTACATTTGGGTTGACTTTGTAATTATATCCACCGGGGTCTTCCTTGGTGTGGCTGCCGGTCTTATGTCCTTGAAGCTCTTGGAGCGGCTTGCCATGGAAAGGCTGGGCCGAGGGGTTGCCTTTATCTTTGTGCTTCTTGTTCAACTCCTTACAGGCTATGCCATTACCATAGGACGGTTTGAAAGGTGGAACAGCTGGGATGTCTTTAACCCAATGAATATTTATGAGATTCTTGTTACCCATTGGGATATAGGGTCTTTGAAGTTTACCCTCTTGTTTTCCTTTATGAGCCTGACGGTCTATATGTTTTTTTCGATAATAATATGGGTCTTTGATGGGGGTAATTATAGGAAGTAGCATTTGTGTGACATGGGTGGCAGAAGTCGAATCCGTCACCTGTTTTTATTAAAACAAATTGAGCATACCTTTTCAGGTACGCCCTTAACTGTCCTTAACGAATAAGGCTCTATTTACAATCTATTGATATGAGTATCAAAGGTGCAAAATCAATGATTTTCGTAAAGAAAATTACTTTTGGCAGCTTAATCAAATATTTATAAAAAATTATTCAAAATCTACATCTTCTTTTAATTGCCTATCCATATCTCTTTTTCCATAAATAATACGATATATTTTTACTGCTTTTTCTTCTTCATCAATCAAATAAAAAACAATATAGTTTTTCACAGCTAGAAATCTAAGACCTAAATTTCTCCATTTCATAAGGAGTTCTTCTGAAATGTATTTCACAATTCCAAGTAAATCTTCTTTGGCATTTTTTGAAAATATTATATTATAGTTCATAAATTAAGTTCTGCCTTTACAGCATTTTCAACCTCATCAATTTCATATGTTCTGTTTTCTATAAAGTCTTCATGGGCCTTTAGCATTTCAATATCAAACTCCTCATCAGTTAAATCAGATGAAAAAACAGGTTCATTGTTTGGGATTTTTACATCAAAAGGTAGGCCGTTTTGCATAATAACTTGCCTAAAAAATGCTGACTGCATTTGACATTGGTATGCCTAATTTCTTAAGGACATCCTCTGCTTGCTCTTTAATATGCGGTTCCACTCTTACATATATTTGAAGTTCTTGCCATATCCTCACTTCCTTTCACAAGTATTACAGCAAATTTGATTGCTGCTAGCATTACATTTATAAGTATTTGATAAAAAACTAATTAAAAAATGTTCCACATGGAACATTTTTATTGTTTTGCTTGTTTGGACTGTTCTATTAGGGTTTCCAGTTTAAGGTTAATAAGGTCCTTATCATTTGTTGAAAATTTGCCCGGGTTCTTCTTATGTTCCACAAGTAAGGCTTCGGCATCTTCAAACTTGTTGTCTATAATTGAAAAATACTCTACTATCTTTGTTACCACCGTATAGTCTGAAAGGTCCTTCTTTGCCTCGTCTACTATGGCTATAAACCTGTTGAACTCCAGCTCATTTTCTTCTGTAAACCTGCCCAAATACTTTAAAACTATCCTTTTATTATATGCCTCTTTTAAGAAATCCTTGACTCCAAGGCTGTAGAATTCTTGTGAAACTCCCCTTTCATCAAAGGTCCCATAGGTATCAAAGCCCGGAATAAAGAAGGCCATACTGTCCGGATCCAGCCTTGAAATGTACTTGTGGACCTCCGGATGGGGCATATTAACCTTGTTTTCCCTCTGTTGCTCTCTGAAAGCATTGATATCAAAGCCAGTGGCCTCTTTTACTATCTGGGCTGTTGTATCAATTAAAAAGTCCGGCAAGTTGTTTATTATGGACCTGTAGTCTCCCTTGGAAAAGTTATTTATGTCGTCCCTTTCTGAATACTCATACTTCAAAGAATAGTAAATATCGGCTATGGTGGGGTTTATCTTGATTTTATCCCTCTCCAGCCTATCCTTTAATGGGGTTAAAATTAGGCTGTCCACCAGTTCTTTAAAGAGGTTGCCTTCCCCGGAAGAATAGTAGCGTAAAATTGTGTTATTATACACATCTATAAAGTCAATGGGGTCCATCTTCCTGTGGAGCTTGCCCTTTTCAAAATTATCCGGAAAAGTTTCCGGTATATCTTCTGCCGAATAGGTGTCTAGGGTTAATCTTCCATCTTTTATAACTGTTTTAGCCTTTAAAAGGTAGAACCTATTGTCATAGGCTGTATAAACCTGTTGAAGCTTCTTTACCCCCTTATGGACTCCTACTGCCCCTAGGAATGGCAAAAACCATGGCAGGGAGAGGCCACTTAATGTTACGAAGGCCACAAGTGCACCGGCAAAGCGAACAAGCCCTCCACCTTCTGGGTCCTTATCCTTATAAATGGCGAGGGCGTTTGTAAATTCTTTTTTATTGTTGGTGTTTACTGTTAGATTGTTCATTTATGCCTCCGAGTTCTCCGGCTATATTAAGTCTTGGTATTATGCTTGAATCTATGAATGACAACAATTTTAGGTCTTCTTCTTTTAGTCTTAGGATGGCTCTTTTGGTCATTAGTATGTTTGTTTCCAGCCTTTCATCGTAGGTGTCCAGGGACTTATATTCTTCTTCTATTTTGTTTAGTCTCTTAAGTAACTTGTCTTCTCGCATTATTGTAAGTTCCAAGTCTTTTTTTACAAAGTTAATATTGGGAGAGTCCTTGTCGATATTTTTTCTAATTGCCTTGTCCTTGTTTATCCCTTCTAATAAGTTATTTAGTTGTGCTACTTGTTTTATTAGTTTTTTTATGGGCATTTTATACCTCTTATTGTAGCCTTTTAGATGAAGGGGCGGATGGTGTTCTCCCTACTTACTCCTGTGTTTGACTTTTTGAATAAAACTGGATTGCTGCGTCGCTTTGCTCCTCCCAATGACGGGTGGTATACATAATGTACCTAGTTTTGGTATTCTGAAAGTTTTCCTATAAACTCTCCTTCGAGTTTAATTAGCTCTTCGTTTACCTGCTTTCTCTTTTCTATTCCTTCTGCTTGGACCTTGATGGCTGAGTCTATGGTTTGAAGTATGTTTTGATTAACTTCTCTTAGGGTTTCTATCTTAATAATAGGTTTTTCTGACTGTTTTACTGTTTCTACTACATTGTCCTTCATAAGTCTTGAATTTTCCAGCAAGACATTGTTGGCCAGTTCAGAAACTGCATTATTTAATTCTAGGATTTCTTTTTGCCTATTTAAACCTGCTGTAACTGCCACATTAGACCTTACTACCGGTAGTATGGTGTTGATTGTAGTTTGGATATTTTGTACTAAAAGGACATTATTCCCTTGAATTAGCCTAATTTGTGGGGCTGTTTGGATGGCCAGATGTCTTGTGACCTTTAGGTCTGTTAACTTTTTGTCAAGCCTATTAAGCTTGTTCTTTAAGTCATTAACCTGTTGTACAGCCATTGGGTCACCGGAAACATTTGCACTTAATTCCAATTCCTTTAGTGTAGTAAGTTCTGTTTCTTCCTTATACTCTTCACCGGCCTTTATCAAGTGTTCAAGCTCTTGGAACTTTTGCTCATTCAAGTCATATAACTTATTAAACATATCTGTATCCTTATATAGGATCTCTATGTTCTTTTCTAATGTCCCCTCTATGTCTGATAGTTGCTTTGCAACTGACTGTATTTCAAGGACCTTTTCATCCTTCTTTTCCCTTAAAAATCCAAAGAAGCCTTTTTTATCTTCTTCCTTAAGTCCCCTGTCTAGGTTTTTAATTTGAAGGGCAGACTCCTTTAAGGTGTCGCCAATAACCCCGATCTCCTTGTTTTTTACATTCTTCAAGACTTCTTCAGATAGGGTATTTGTAGCCTTTTGAGTCTCTGACCCATACATCTCTATCCTGTCAAGGTTTATCTGGGACTTTATTTTTTCTACCGTGTCCTTATCAATATTAGTTGTGAGGCTTGCCTCTTCAATCTCCCTTGCTATGGCAGAACTTTCTTTATTGACTATTTCATTAGCCTCTGCCCCTGCTTCTTCAACTATTTCTACACTTTGGTCTGCTAGATCTTTTTTATTTTCATCCATTTTAGTTCCCCCATTCCATAGCCGCTTCAACTATATCCTTCACACCTAACCCATAATAGTCCAGGAGTTCAAAACCATCTCCAGACCTGCCAAAACTGTCCTTAACCCCAATCCTCTTTAACCTGGTTGGGTAGTTTTCTGACAGGACTTCGGCAACTGCTGACCCCAGTCCTCCGATAATGTTGTGTTCTTCGGCTGTAATGATGCCCCTTGTCTCCTTTGCTGCCTTAATTATCGCACCTGTATCTATCGGCTTGATCGTTGAAAAGTTAATGACCCTTGCACTTATCCCCTTTTCCTTCAAAATATCATGGGCCCCCAAGGCTCTTGAAACCATGACACCTGTTGCGGCTATTGTGATGTCATTTCCTTCCTTCAATGTGGTCGCCTTGCCTATTTCAAATTTACCGTCGGTAACAACAGGAACCTTTGACCTGCCAAGCCTTACATAAACCGGTCCCTCCATCTCTGCCACTGCCTTGATGGCTGTAATCGTTTCATTATAGTCAGCCGGTGATATTACTGTCATATTGGGAAGTCCCCTCATTAGGGAGATATCCTCCAGCATTTGGTGGCTTGCCCCGTCTTCTCCAACTGTGAGTCCTGCATGGGTTGCCACGACCTTTACATTTAGGTTGGGGTAGCAGATGGAATTCCTTATTATCTCATATGCCCTGCCTGTTGCGAAAACTGCAAAGGTGGATGCAAAAGGGATTTTCCCCGATGCTGCCAAGCCTGCCGCTGTTCCCATCATATTTTGCTCTGCTATCCCCATGTTGAAGAACCTTTCCGGGCAGACCTTCTTGAATTCTGATGTTTTGGTTGACCCTGACAGGTCTGCATCCAAGACAACGACCCTCTCCTTCTTAGCCAGTTCCTTTAATGCTTCTCCGTATGCATCTCTTGCTGCCTTCAACTAAAACACCCCCAATTCTTCCAATGCCTTGTTTCTTTCTTCTTCATTTGGAGCCTTGCCGTGCCAGCCTGCTTGGTTTTCCATGAAGGAGACCCCCTTGCCCTTGACTGTCTTTGCTATTATGGCAGTTGGTCCTCCCTTAAGCTTCTTAGCCGTGTTAACCGCCTCTTCTATCTCTCCAAAGTCATGTCCATTTATTGATATTGTATTCCAGCCAAAGGCTCCTATCTTGTCAGCGATTGGCTCTACATTCATTACATCTTCATTTTTACCATCTATTTGCAGACCGTTGTGGTCTATAAAGATTGTAAGGTTATCAAGCTTATAGTGGGCTCCTGCCATAAAGGCCTCCCAGCAGATACCCTCCTGCAATTCCCCGTCCCCCAGCAGGACATAGGTCCTAAAACCCTTCTTATCAAGCTTTTGTGAGATTGCCATACCTATAGATGTGGAAAAACCTTGACCTAATGACCCGGTTGACATATCAACTCCGGGTACTTTAATCACAGGGTGACCCTGGAGCATTGAGTCAATCTTCCTAAAGCCGGTTAATTCCTTAGTGTCAAAAAATCCCCTCTCTGCCAGTGTTGCATATAGTAAAGGGGTTGCGTGGCCCTTTGACAGGACAAACCTGTCCCTGTCTTCCTTATGAGGATTTTCCGGGTCTATCCTCATTTCCTTAAAGTAGAGGTAGGTGAGTATTTCAACGCCGGACAAAGACCCTCCCGGATGGCCTGACTTGGCATTAAATACCTCCTCTATAATGTTAACCCTAATCTTCTTTGCGATTGCTTCCAGTTTCATTATTCTCCCCCTTCTTCCAGTTTTGTAAAGCTACCTCCGTAAATCTCTGCCATGTCTGTAACCATAATAAATGCATTTGGATCAGTTTCTTTTATTATTTCTTTAACTTCTATGAACTGGGACCTTGGCACTACACAGAGGATGACATCCTTCTCTTTCTTTGAGTAAAGACCCTCTCCCTTGAGGCTTGTAAGCCCTCTACCCAGCTCCTTAAGCAATATATCTCCCAATTCTCTTGGTTTCTCGCTTATGATGAATAAACCTTTCGTGTATCCTCCTCCTGCTCCTAAAATCTTATTTAAGAAAGTAAATTCAATGAAGATAGTCATAACTGATAAGAGTAGTATCTCTGTAGACCCATTTGCTATACCGTTTAAGATTAATACCAGACCGTCTATTGAATACATTGCATTTTGAAATTTAATATTGGGGAAGTAGGCGTTGATTATCCTGCCCAGCAAGTCTGTCCCCCCTGTTGTGGCACTTGTGAGAAAGATTAGACCTAGACCCACACCGCTGATTGACCCTCCAAATACACCTGCAAGGAATTGGTTGTCAGTGAAGGGCTTTATTGGTATAAATTTCAAAAAAATTGCCATCAATATCATTGAATAAATGGTAAGATAAGCTGTTTTCTTCTTCAAGGTCCTATAGCCCAGAACAAATAATATAATGTTTATAACCAAGTTAGTCACATATACCGGTATGCCTGTTACCTTCATTAAGACTATTGCAAGACCCCTCACTCCCCCTGATATTACACTGCTTGGTACCATGAAGAAGTTAATGGCAATTGAGGCAATAAGTGTTCCCACTGTACATAGTAATATATTTTTTGCCCAATCTTGCTTGGTATTACTCATTTTTTTTCACCGCCTTGATGGAATTCTTGTTAAAGATTGCCTCCAGCAAAAACAAGGGGAGGACAATTTGCCTCTTTATCCTTGATGGTTCTTTAACTAGCCTGTAGAACCATTCTAATCCTAGTTTTTGAAAGATTTCCGGTGCCCTCTTCAAGTCCTTTGCCAATATGTCTATGACCCCGCCGTTACCAATGGCGACCTTGGCTGTGAGCCTGTCCTTGTACCAGTTTATCCAGCTTTCTTGCTTGGGAGACCCCATGCCTACAAAGAGGATGTCTGCCCCTGAATCTTCTATCTCCTTAAGTATTTTTAAGTCTTCTTCTGAATTTGCTGCCCCTATGTGGGCACCTTGAAAGTAGCCTGAGTGGGTCCCGACTACTTGAACACCGAAGTCCTTTTCAACTTCGACCCCTGCCCTTTCAGCAACACCTTCTCCTCCACCTAAAAGGTAGACCTTTTTGTCTAATTCTTTAGCTAATTTCAATAGTTTCATAGATGTATCAAAGCCTGTAACCCTCTCCTTTAGGGGGCAGCCCCTAATCTTTGACCCGATTACAAGGCCGATTCCGTCCGGGATTACAATGTCAAAGGAGTTCAAAAGGTCCCTAAAATCCTTGTCTTTCCTTACATTCATGGCAATTTCTGTGTTGGGAGTTGAAATAGTCACCAGCCTGTCTCCTGTCAAGGCTTCTTTTAACTCTTCTTCAATTTCCAAAAGGGTGACATTTTGAACTTCTAGGCCAAAGAAGGAAACCCTATCCCTTGAGGTAGTCATAGAACAACCTCCCATTCTCTCTAGCTGTCTGTATTTTTTCTTCTGCATTCCTGGACAGGGTATCTCTGAATTCTCCTGCCCTTGCCTTTAAATCTTCATATTCATTAATAAGTATCCTTCCCTCAATCCCATCAACGCCAATGGCAGGCTTCATCTCCAAGTCCTTTAACAGGCCGTCAACCTTCGGGTCGTATGAAAGACCAAGCATGGGTGTCCTTGCTATGGCTGCATATATGAGTGAATGGAGCCTCATGCCGATGAGGAAGTCCAGACTCCCCATAATACCAATAAGGTCCCTCACATCGTATTCATTTTTCAAAAGGTAGACCCTGTCCCCCCTAATCCTTTCCAAAATTTTAATGTCGTCTGCCTGGTGCATGGGAATCAACAGGAAGGAGTCAGCCGTTTTTTCTATAAGTTCTTCTATCGCCCCTATGGTTGCCTGGTCATTGTCCCAGGGTCGTAGGGATATGCCTGTGAGCCTTACATTTGTTGGGATTTTCTCATTTCTAAATATTTCTTCTACCCTTGCCTTGTCAGTCCCTTCTATGGTAAAGACAGGGTCTTGGGTGACCTTAACATTTTTATTTTCAACCCCTAGGTCTTTTAGAAAGTCATAGGAGTCCTGGTCCCTAAGTGTAATAAGTCCAATTTTTTCCAGGGCCTTCCTTGTGAGCCTGCGGTTTTTCTCCCCATCTATGGGCCCCATACCGTTGGCATAGGCCATGGTCTTTTTATTGAGCTTATCGGCAAGCTTTAATGTTGCCAAGTAGTAGCGGATTGACCTGGTGCTGGTCCTGTCTTGTAGGAGGGTCCCTCCACCAAAAAGGAAGATGTCCGATAACTTCATCCCCTTATAGACATCAAGAGGGGAAAACCTGTTCAAAGCCCTTATGCCATAGTCCCTTTCCGTTGCACTCGGGGACTTGGAAAGAACTGTCAAGGACAGGTCCTCGTCTATTTTTTTCAATTCTGTTGTAATTGCCTCCAATATGGCATCGTCGCCGCTGTTGTCAAAGCCATAGTAGCCTAGAATAAGGACCTTATTCTTGCTTTCTTTAAGGATTTTCTCATAAATTCTATAATGGGAAAGGGCCATTGCCCTGTTGGAAAATTTCTCTTCAATTTTTTCTCTTAAATTATTACCTAATTTATTGATTATCTCCTTATTTTTACTGATGTGGATTATAATTTCTGACAGTCTTTTGAAATCGCCTGGCTGGAAAAGGAAGCCTGTATCCTCATCCACAAGTTTGGGGATTCCACCAACCTCTGTGGAGATGATTGGCTTCTTTAAAAGCCCCCCCTCCAAGAGGGCATAGGGAAAGCTCTCAGATAGAGAGGTTAAAACATTCACATCTATAGCATTATAGAAGGAGAATATATCTGTTGTATATCCGATAAAATAGACATTTTTAAGGTCTTTTTCCTTTACATAGGCCCTTAAATTCTCTGACTCGTGACCCTCTCCTGCTATCAGGTAGGTATTTCCCGGAAAGTCCTTATTGGCTACTTCAACTGCCCTTAGGAAGGTCATATGGTCCTTTACCTGGTCGAGCCTGGCGGAAATCCCGAAAATAAGACCCTTTGGCAGGTCTATGGAGAAGTTATTTAAAAAGTCTTCCCTTGGGATGAAGTCCCTCTCTTTTTCTGTATCTATTCCATTATATACAACAAAATTCCTGTCTGCAGGAAAACCCCTTGAAACCATCATCTCCTTAAAGGTATCCGAAACAGAAATATAGTAGTCAAACCTTTTTAAGGCGAACTTATTTACATTGGTGAAGATTATCTTCTTATAAAAGGTATCCTTGAAGTCCAGCTCATAGTCGGAGTGGATTGTGGTGACAAAGGGGAGGTCGACCCGTCTTTTTAGAAGAAGGGACACGAAATTAGCCCTTGCTCCATGGGAATGGATAAGGTCATATTTTTCTTTTTTTACCTCTTCCTCCAACTTTTTTATCACTGAAAGGTCGAACCTGGACTTTTGTTCAAAGTATTCAATATTTATTCCTTCAGCCTTGAGGTCTTCGTAGAAGGTATCCTTGATAAAGCAGACCACCTTTGTGTCTACGAATTCTGCAAGGCCCTTAGAAAGGGCTATAATGTGGGTCTTTGCCCCGCCTGTATCCCCACCGCTTATCAGATTTAAAACTTTTAATTTCATTTTACTTCAAAAGGACCCTTCACAAGGAAGAAGCACTTAGTATAGCACCTTGCTCCTCTTCCATCTGACCTTGGGACTATAATATGGTGGTTTTGCCTTAGTTGGCTCTCTGCCACCAGGTCTACACCGTCAGTGAGGTCTGAAAGGCCATTTACTATACCATTTCGAACTGAAGGTACAGCATAGGCAGTGCCTGACCTTAGGATGAGTTCAGCCCCTCCTTTAAGCTCTAAAAAACCGCCGGCCTCAACTTCAACAACCTGCCAAGTGGACTCTTCACCTTGAAAGACCGGTATCATTTGCCCCTGACCTTGACTTTGATAAATCATGTTACTAAGCCTTGCTATTTCCTCATCCACATAACTCTTTGAAACCAAAGGGTCATTGGAACTGCCCGGCTCAGAAAAGGAAATCGAAATAGAAACCAGCATTATAAACACTACTATTAATATTAGAAATTTTTTCATATAATCCCCCCTCAGTCGATTATAGCACAAATAATAGAAGAAAAATAGGTATTTTATGTTAAATTCAAGGACACTTCTTCTACAAGTTTCTTTAGACCCCTATGTGCAATCATCAAATTAATATTATTAATTCCAACTTCACACATCGGCATCGTAAGCGTTGCGAAACAATCCAGTGCCAAAGTATATACTTATGGATTGTTTCGGGCTAAGTCCCTCGCAATGACGAAACTCCAAGTTTGTGTTAATAAAATGTATTTTATTTATGGATATTATTTATTAAAGTATTATGTTTCTTTGGTCGTTATTTTGGGTAGATTCGTTAAGTGAAAGGGGTGTTTTAAATTTATGTTTAATCTTTTCAAAAAATCTTCATCTGATGAAGCAAAAAATATTGTTGCCTATCTACATGACAGGATGAATGGAATCGAAACTGATTTGCAAAAGGAAGATTATCACATACATAAGGATGTCATTGATGCTGTTGATAATTTACTGATTAATCAAGAAATCCTTAAGAACTCAGCAAAAAATTCTTTAAATATTGTTTCTGAGCTTTCCAATTTTGATGTTGGTATGGCTCATATTTCTGAGCTTTTAACCAAATACGCCAGTGAAATGAGTGACCTAAGTGAGGCTAACTTGGCAGTTGTGGAAGAAACTACCGCTTCCATGACCAATGCATCTGAAAATGTTGAAAATATTACAGAAAATATTGAAAAATTAGTCCTTGAAGCAAATGACCTAAAGGATAAAAATGATGATTCAGTAAACCTTCTTGAGGAGGTTGACGAATACAAGAACAACATGGAAAAAGATACCATGGAACTAAATGAGAGGATTATTGAATTAATAAGTCTTTCCGGTGAAATTGAAAAAATTGTAGACTCTGTTAAAAATATTGCCTACCAAACAAACCTACTTGCACTTAATGCTTCAATAGAGGCGGCAAGGGCTGGAGAGGCAGGCAGGGGCTTTTCAGTCGTAGCTGAAGAAATTAGGAAGTTGGCAAATTCTACAAATCAAGAGTTGGAAGATATGATGGCCTTTGTTGACAATATCCAACAAGTGGCTGATAAGGGCCAACAAAGTCTTAATTTAACCCTTCAATCAACCAATGACATGAGCAATAAAATCGACGGAGTAAGGGAGACTGTAAATGAAAATACAATTGTATTAAATCAGATCACAGACTATATTAAAGATGTTTCTTCCAGCATGGACCAAATTAAGGTAAATACCAACGAGGTTGCTACTGCGATGGATGCGACCAGTTCAGATGCTGAAAGACTATCCCATGTTGCCCACCTTGTTTCTGAACAGGCTGTTACCAGTACACAATTTACTAATAAGGTTGTAACTATAGATAAGAATATGACCGGAATGGTTGGAGAAATGCTCCATGCAATTTCCGGCACCTGTAGTAGCATTAATAACAATGAGTTTTTGGTTATTATTGAAGAAGCTAAGACTGCCCATATCAACTGGGTTAAAAACCTAGAAAAAATGGTAGATAGTATGGAAATAGGTGCCCTGCAAACGGATTCAAAAAGGTGTTCCTTCGGTCACTTCTACCATGCTGTTGAAATATTGAATCCTGAGGTTAAAAAGGTCTGGGATGCCATTGACCAAAACCATATTGAATTCCATAATATTGGGGCAAAGGCCATGGATGCCATAAGGGTAAATAATGAAGCCGGAGCTAGGGAGGCTTTAAACAAGGCCCATCAACTATCTGAAAAGGTTGTGGGAAGGCTTGACGATGTGGCTAGGCTTGTAAAGGAATTGGATAAAAATGGAGTTAAAGTCCTATAAAAAAAGAGCTTCTTACAAGCTCAATTTAAGGCTAGGGGCAATTAGTAACCGCCCCTAATTTTATTTTCTTACTATTACTACCTTTCTGTAAGGTTCATTTCCTTCACTGTAGGTTTGAATTCCATTTACTCCTTGCAGGTAAGAATGGATTATCCTTCTTTCATATGGGTTCATAGGTTCAAGTCTCACCGGTCTGTTTGACCTTTTTGCCCTTTCAACCATCTTGTCTGCTAATTTTTTCAAGGATTCTTCCCTCTTTTCCCTGTAGTCGTCCACATTGATTGAGACCCTTATATAGTCGTCCTTTCTCTTGTTTAAGACCAGACCTGTAAGGTATTGCAGTGCATCTATTGTTGCACCCCTTCTACCAATAATAATACCCTTTTCTTCCTCTGGAATCCCAGTTATACTCACAGACATATTATTATCTACAATATCTATACCTATGTTAGCTTTCAAGCCCATAAAGGAAACAATTCTAGAAATAAAACTATCAACAATTTCCCTTGGGTTATAAAGTTGTATGATTTCAATAACAGCGTCTTTTTTTCCAAATCCTAATATACCCTTTGACGCTTCTTCAACTATATTAATAGAGACATCATCCCTCTTGACATCCATCTCTTTTAATCCAATTTCTATAGCTTCTTCCACTGTTTTTCCGGTAAATGTTTGGCTAATCATATCTACTCCTTAATTTTTTCTCTTTCTTATCTTTTCTTCTCTGCTTTCTTCCAGAGCTTCTTCCTTTTCTTTGTTCACCACATTATTAAAATATTGCTGTTGTACTAGCATAAAGGAATTTGATACTGTCCAATACAAGGATAGACCTGCTGCTAGGCTCTTTCCCATGAAGAAAATCATTATAGGCATCATGATCATCATATTTTTCTGCATTGCATCTGCCCTTTCTTGGGCCTCTCCCACTTGGGTTTTAACTTGACCCTTGGATGTCAAATAAGATGTTAAGAAGGTCATAATTGCAGAAAGTAGTGGTAGTATCCATGGGTCCGGAACTTTAAGGTCCGGAACCCAGAAAAAGTTTAACTGTATGTTTTGAAATGTTCCATCTTGGAAGGCAAATACTTCCGGTTGTTGCAAGACCCTCCAAAAAGCCATGATAATTGGAAGTTGAATCAATAATGGCAAACAACCTGCCATTGGGTTATACTTTTCTTCAATCATAAGCTTTTGTAATTTTGCATTCATGGTATTAGGGTCATTTTTATATTTTTCTTGAATTTCCTGCATCTTAGGCTGGACCCTAGCCATCTTCCTTGTTTCTTTATTTTGCTTTAAGCCTAAGGGTACCTGTAATATTCTAAATAAAATAGTTGTAATGATGATTGTTATAGCATAAAATGAAATACTTTCCGGCTCCGGTCCCATAGCAGAAACCAAATCGTATATGTATCTAAAACAGTATCCGAAAATTCTTCCTAAAAAATTAGTCATATTTCCTCCAAAACTAAACTAAGGGGTCTTCTCCACCTGGATGGAAGGGGTGACACTTCAAAACCCTCCTTACAGTTAAAAAAGATCCCCTAATAAATCCATATTTTTCATAAGCAGAGGCTGCATATTGAGAACAGGTCGGTCTAAAACGGCAATGAGCTCCTGGAAGTAGGTAGTAAGATATTTTTTGATAGATTTTTATAAAAACAATCATTATTCTTGCCATAGTCCTATATCCTTAATTATATCAATAAATATCCCTTCTAATTCCGAAAAGCTTAAAGATTCTGATTTATCTCTCATAACTATTACAAGGTCAAATCCCTTCTTAATTTTACTATAATTCTTTCTTATAATTTCCCTCATCCTTCTTTTTATCCTATTTCTCTTGACAGAATTCCCGGTTTTTTTAGATACAGCAATGCCTATCCTAGTCTCGTCTTTATTATTATCCAAATAGGTCAAGGTAAAGTAGGGAGAGTTTTTTATAATACCTGATTTATATACAGCTCGGTAGTCTTCATTTTTTTTTATACTTTTATATCCTGGATTCAATGAGAGAGTCTCTTTCTTCCTTTCAATCTTCTTCTTCTTAAAACTTCTCTGCCTGCTCTTGAGCTCATCCTCTTCCTAAAACCGTGCTCTCTTTTTCTCTGTCTTACTTTAGGTTGATATGTCCTTTTCATTACTACACCTCCATTCAAAGCTAATTCGTTTAATTATAATCTTATTTTTAAAACTTGTCAAGGATAAAATACTTGATTAAATATCTGTTGATAAAACTGTTGATAATTTATACTTTTTTTGATATCATAGACAGGGAAAGTAAAAATATGGAATAATATCTATTATTAACATAATAAAGTTGATTATTTCAGGGGTTAGAAATACTTATTAAGATTATCAACAGCCTGTGGATAACTTGTGGATAAGTATTTTAATTGTAGTTTTTATCCCTGTTTTTTTAAATTTTAGGATTTTTATCAACAGTTTAATTAACAAGGAGGCAAAATGGAAGTTAATGACATATGGAGCAAGACTCTTAACTTGTTGTCTATAGAAATTGAAAGTACCAATTATGATATATGGATCAGGTATGTAATCCCTGTAGAAATTAAAGGGGAATCTATAATATTAATGGTACCTAATGAATTTACTAAAAAAATTGTAGAAAACCGTTTTACTCGACTCTTACAGAAGTATATCTATAAGGCTACAAGCCTACCATTAAAAGTAGAATTTGTAATTTCTGATGTGGATTATTCTGAATTAGAGGAAAATTATTTCAAACCTGCACCTGATGAAAAGCAAGAGTTTGCTAGAAAACATAACTTAAACCCAAAATATATTTTTGATAATTTTGTTTCCGGTGAATCAAACGAACTTGCCTACTCAGCTTCTTTGGCCGTTGCCAATTCACCCGGAGTCCAATACAATCCCCTCTTTTTATGTGGTGGGGTTGGTCTTGGAAAAACTCACTTGATGCAGGCTATAGGAAATTATGCCCTTTCTATTGACAAAAATAAAAAGATAGTCTATGCTTCCAGCGAAAAATTTACTAATGAAATGATAAATTCTATCCAGGAAGGAAAAAATGATGAGTTCAGGAAAAAATATAGGGATGTGGACATCTTACTAATAGATGATATACAATTTATAGCAGGCAAGTCCGGAACCCAGGAGGAATTTTTCCATACCTTTAATTCCCTATATCAAAATAACAAGCAAATTGTAATTACATCTGATAAGATGCCAAAGGAAATTCCTCAGATTGAAGAAAGGCTAAGGTCAAGGTTTGAATCCGGTTTAACTGCTGACATTCAACCTCCCGGTTTGGAAACTAGGATAGCCATACTCAGGAAGAAGAAGTCCATTGAAAACCTTCCTATAGATGATGAAATTATTACTTATATTGCAAAAAATATTACTTCTAATGTTAGAAAGCTTGAAGGGGCCATGATAAGGGTCAATGCTCACCAGTCTCTCCTTGATAGGATGGACTTGGAAATGTGCGCCAACATTCTTAAGGATATTATTAATGAAGAAGATAAAAAAATTGTTACACCTAAAATGATCAAGGGAATTGTCTGTGAAAGGTATGATATCACTATAGAAAATATGGAATCTCGTAAGAGAAATACTGAATATGCCTTTCCTAGGCAGGTTGCCATGTATCTTACTAGGGAACTTACAGATATTTCCTTGTCTAAAATTGGAGAAGCTTTCAACAGGGACCACAGTACAGTTATCCATTCTGTTGAAAAAATTGGAAGCATGTTGGAAGAGGACCCAAATTTATTAAAAGTTATCGAAGAGCTCAAGGGAAAAATTGTGGAATAATTCTAATTTTTTAATAGGAAATAAACATATTTTTCAAAGGGGAAAATTTGTAAATTTTACTTATAGGGATATTTTTCCACAAATCCACAGGCCCTACTACTGTTACTACTAATTTTATTTATATATATAGGAGGTCAAGATGAATATAATAGTCGATAAAAAAACTTTACATGGAGCTGTGAGTATTGTTGAGAAGGCTGTCTCTTCTAAGAATATCAATAGGATCCTTTATGGTATTTACCTGTCAGCTGATGATGGTCTTACATTAAAGGCTACAGACCTAGATATTTCCATAGAGTCTAAAATAGAGGCTAATGTTATAGAAAAAGGGGATATTGTCCTAAATTCAGCAATGTTTGCTGATATTGTCAGGAAGCTTCCAGTTGATGAAGTTTCCATGAAAAAGGAGGGTAACCTTGTAAGGATTTATTCAGGAGATGTTAAGTTTGACTTAAATGTTTTATCAGGTGAAGAATTTCCTGACTTTCCAACTGTAAATAGTGATGAGATTATTATTTTAGATTCCCAATCTCTAAAGACTGCCTATAATATGACTGTTGGTTATACTTCCCAAGATGATACAAGGCCAACTTTAAAGGGGATCTTGATGGAGTTTGTGGACAACAAATTAATTTTTGTTGGTCTGGACGGATATAGGCTTTGCAAGTATACTATTAAAGATGTTAAAAATGAGGAAAAGAAGATTATTGTTCCTGCTAAGACCATTAGGGAGCTTATAAAAATCCTTCCTGATGAGGGGGAAATTGAAGTTGCTTCTTCTTTAAACCATATTGTATTCAAGTTTGATGGTAATACTATCTATTCAAGACTAATTCAAGGGAACTACTTTGATTATGACAGGATCTTATCTAAGAATTTTACAGAGAAGGCCTTGATGGATAAGGCAGCCTTTAGGAATGCTGTTGAAAGGGCTAATATTATGAACAGGGATGGTGAAAACCAGGCTGCTAGGTTTTCCTTCAGCAGGGATGAGCTGGTGGTTGAATTAAAGGGGAGGTATGGGGATATGATTGATAAAATCCCTATTAAGACTGAAACAGGAGACTTGACTATTGGTTTTAATCCAAGATTTATATTGAATGCCCTCTTGTTCTTTGAGGATGAAGTTCTTATGGAGTTTATAGACCCCTTAAGTCCTGCGATTTTTACTGACCCTTCCAATGATTCCTTCGTCCATTTAATCCTACCTGTGAGGCTTTCATAATGGATATTAAGATTGATACTGAATTTATAAAGTTGGATTCTTTTTTGAAGTTTGCCAATGTGGCTTCCACCGGTGGAGAGGCTAAGTTCCTTATTTCTGAAGGTTTAGTCCTGGTTAATGGTGAAGTTGCCCATGAGAGGGGAAAAAAATTAAGGCCGGGAGATAGGGTTGAGTTTGACGGTGACCTGTGGAGGATTCTTTGATTAAGAGGGTTAAGCTTATTAATTATAGGAATTTCTTAGATTTTGATATTGAACTTTCCGGTGGAAACCTTTTCATTTTAGGTGAAAATGCTGCCGGTAAGACTAACTTCTTAGAATCTATTTACTATGGTATTAAGTCAAGGTCCTTTAGGACTCACAGGGAAAGGGAGATAATAAATTTAAGAAGGAACCAGGCCTATATAGGTCTTGAATTTGTAGACAAGGGGATGCATAAGCGGGTTGAATACTTGCTTGACAGGAATAAAAAAAAGAGGGTCAAGTTAAATGGTAAGGAAGTAAGGTCTTTAAGGGATATTAAAGAGGAAGTGGTGGTTTTTTCACCTGATGACCTTTCTTTGGTAAAGGGGGCTCCTGAAAATAGGAGGAGGTTCTTTGATGACTTGTTTTCTTCCATTGATTCTGAATACCAGTATGCTTTAAATTCCTATAACAGGGCCTTATTACAAAGAAATAATATTTTGAAGGAAGGGACTGGGGATCCTAACCTTTTAAAGGTTTTTGACTTTGAACTTTTAAAACATGGGTCAGCTGTCCTTTTTATGAGAAATTCTTTTCTTGTGAGGATGGAAGAGATTTCCAGGTCTATCTTATGGGAACTTTCCGGTGAAAGGGAAAATTTAAAGATAGTATATTGTTCTGATATATGTTTTAATAATATAGATGAGGATGAAATATATGAGGCTTTTAAGTGTGAATTTTATAAGAATAAGGAAAGGGATATGATTTTTAAGTCCACGACCACCGGACCGCACAGGGACGACTATATATTTTATGTGGAGGACAAGGACTCCCGGTCCTATTCGTCACAGGGTCAGCAGAGGACCTTGTCACTTGCCTTACTCTTGGCTAAGACCGAATTTTTAACCATAAAAACAGGGAGCAAGCCTATACTTTTGTTGGATGATGTTTTTTCTGAGTTGGATGAGGCTAGAAGGAACTATTTGATTGAATATATAAGGGGTTTTGAGTCCTTTATTACCGGGACTGAAAGACCTGAATTTGTAGACAATATTATTTTAATTGAAAATGGAAATTGGAGGAATCTATGACTGAATTTGAAAATAGGCATTATACTGCGGATGATATACAGGTTTTGGAGGGTTTGGAAGCTGTAAGGGTGAGACCTGCTATGTATATCGGGTCCACTTCTTTAAAGGGCCTGCACCATCTGGTTTATGAGGTGGTTGACAATAGTATAGACGAGGCTCTTGCTGGGATTTGCGATACTATTGAAATTACCATCGGCAAGGACTTGACCGTTGAGGTTAAGGATAATGGGTCCGGTATCCCTGTGGAAATCCACCCGAAGACCGGAAAGTCTACTGTGGAAACTGTACTTACTATGCTCCATGCCGGTGGAAAGTTCGATTCAAGTGCCTACAAGGTATCCGGCGGCCTTCACGGTGTTGGGGTTTCTTGTGTTAATGCCCTGTCAGAAAGGTTGATTGTGGAAGTTAAGAGGAACGGCAAGCTATATAGGCAGGAGTTCAGCAAGGGTAGACCGGTTAGTGAACTTGAAATAGTTGGCGATTCTGTCGGTCACGGGACTAAGATAAGCTACTTGGCTGATGATACTATATTTGAAACTTTAAATTACGATGCTGATGTTTTAAGGTCAAGGTTCAGGGAAATGGCCTTCCTTAACAAGAGCATAAAAATTATCTTTACTGATGAAAGAGTTGATAAGACTGAAGTTTTCCACTATGATGGCGGGATTAAGTCTTTTGTTGAATATATAAACAGGAATAAGACCGGTCAAAAGAGTGAGGTTATTTACTTTGAAGGGAAGGACGAGGGCAAGGAAATTGAAGTTGCCATCCAGTATACTGACTCCTATAGTGAAAATATATATTCTTTTGCCAATAATATAAATACTGTTGACGGGGGGACCCATCTTTCCGGCTTTAAGTCTGCCTTGACCAGGTGTTTGAATGACTATGGCAGGAAGTTTAACCTTATCAAGGAAAATGAGGAAAACTTGTCGGGTGATGATGCCAGAGAGGGCTTGACGGCTATTATTTCTGTAAAGCTTGTGGACCCTCAGTTTGAAGGGCAAACTAAGACCAAGTTAGGTAATCAAGACATGAGGTCCTTTGCTGATTCTACTACCTATGAGATGCTTTATGCCTATTTGGAGGAACATCCGAAGGAGGCCAAGGACATCTTGGATGCGGCTATACTCTCCCAAAGGGCAAGGTTTGCAGCAAGGAAGGCAAGGGACTTGACCAAGAGAAAGTCTGCCTTGGAAACTTCCACCCTGCCGGGTAAGCTGGTTGACTGTAGGAGGCATGGTACGGAAGGGACTGAAATCTTTCTGGTGGAAGGGGACTCTGCAGGTGGGTCTGCCATTGGGGCAAGGGATTCTGAATACCAGGCGATTTTACCTCTGAGGGGTAAGATTATGAATGTTGAAAAGGCAAGGATTGATAAGGTCCTTGGTTATGAGGAAATTAGGTCTATGATTACTGCCTTCGGCACCGGTATTGGGGATGACTTTGATATTTCCAAGTTAAGGTATGAAAAGATTATTATAATGACCGATGCCGATGTGGACGGTGAACACATTGCTACCTTGTTATTGACTTTCTTCTTCAGGTATATGAAGGACTTGATAAAGGCAGGTCATGTTTATATGGCTAATCCGCCTCTTTATAAGCTTTCAAGGGCGAAAAAGGAACATTATTTTTATGATACTGAATCTTATGATAGGTTTATGGCTGAAAATTCAGATGTCAAGTGGGATGTTCAAAGGTACAAGGGTCTTGGTGAGATGGACAAGGACCAATTGTGGGAAACTACAATGGACCCTGTAACCAGGATTTTAAAGAGGGTTGTATTGGAAGATGAAGTTGAGGCTGATGAAATTTTCACAATGCTTATGGGGGAAAAGGTTGAGCCTAGAAGGGAATTCATCGAGGAAAATGCCAGATATGCAACTAACATTGACACATAGACAATAGGAGGAAGAAATGATTGACGATAGAGAAATAAACTTAGAGAGGCAGATGAAGGAGTCCTACCTGAATTATTCCATGTCTGTTATTACACAAAGGGCCCTGCCCGATGTGAGGGATGGATTGAAGCCTGTTCATAGGCGTATTGTCTATGCTATGGAGGAATTGGGTGTAACTCCTGACAAGCCTTATAGGAAGTCTGCCAAAATCACAGGGGATGTAATGGGTAACTACCATCCACATGGTAATGCTGCAATATATGATGCTATGGTAAGGCTGGCTCAGGACTTTAATACCCGATATCCCTTAGTAGACGGTCACGGTAACTTTGGTTCAATTGATGGGTACGGGGCAGCGGCAGAACGGTATACAGAGGCTAGGATGTCCCACTTTTCTATGGAGCTTTTAAGGGATATTAGGAAGAATACCATTGACTTCAAGCCCAATTATGATGGCGAAAGGCTGGAGCCTGTAGTTTTACCTTCAAGGTTTCCAAACCTGTTAGTCAACGGGTCTGCCGGTATTGCTGTTGGTATGGCAACCAACATGGCACCTCATAACTTGACCGAGTCCATTGACGGTGTTATTGAAGTTATAAATAATCCTGATGTTACTATAGATGAATTGATGAAGATAATAAAGGCACCTGACTTCCCGACCGGTGGGAATATAATAGGTTTTGACGGTATTAAAGAAGCCTATAGGACCGGCAGGGGCAGGGTTAAGCTAAGGGCAAAGGTTGAAATTGAAGAGGGTAAGAGGGGGAGGACACAGATTGTTGCTACAGAAATCCCCTACCAGGTCAACAAGATTAGGCTCATTGAAAGGATAGCTGAACTTGTCAAGGACAAGAAGATAGAGGGTATTTCCGGAGTTAACGATGAGTCTGACAGGAACGGTATGAGGATTGTTGTAGATGTTAGGAAGGACTTCAGCCCTCAGGTTGTTTTAAATAACCTATTTAAGCAAACCCAATTTGAAACCACATTTGGTATCATTAACCTCTGTCTTGTGGACGGGGTCCCTAAGGTTTTAAATTTAAAGGAACTAATTGAAGAGTATGTGAAGTTCCAAAGGGAAGTTGTAATTAGAAGGACCAAGTTCGACCTGGAAAAGGCTGAGGCAAGGGACCATATTGTTCAAGGTCTTTTAATTGCCATTGACAATATTGATGAGGTAATTAAGATAATAAGAGAGTCCTATGACGATGCATCCCAAAGGTTGATGGACAGGTTTAAGCTTTCAGAAGTCCAAGCCGGAGCAATCCTGGACATGAGGCTTAGGAGGCTTCAAGGTCTTGAAAAGGAAAAGCTTGAGGAGGAACACCTCTTCTTAACTAAGGAAATTGCAAGGTTAAAGGAAATTCTTTCCTCCATGAAGCTGGTTGATGGAATTATTATCCAAGAGATTACTGAGATTAAAAATAAATTTGGTGACGACAGGAGGACTGGAATTTTACCTGACGAGGGTGATATTGAGCTGGAAGATGTCATTGAAGAAGAGGATGTTATCATTACACTTACCCACTTCGGCTATATAAAAAGGACCTCAGAGTCTGAATACAGGGCACAAAGGCGGGGTGGCAAGGGGATAGCAGCCTTGACCACAAGGGAGGAGGACTTTGTTGAGGATATCTATATCACCTCTACCCATGACAAGATTTACTTCTTTACAAGTTTTGGCAAGGTCTTTGCCAAGAGGGCCTTTGAAATTCCGGAAGGGTCAAGGACTGCCAGAGGTACTGCTGTAATTAACCTCTTAGACTTGGAAAAGGGTGAAACTATTAATTCCATTGTCCCTATTTCTAAGGGGAGTGATTCAAAGTACTTTATGTTTATAACTAAGAATGGTCTGGTAAAGAGGACAGAAATCAACCTCTTTGAAAATATCAGGTCTTCGGGTATTATAGCCATAGGTTTAAGGGATGGGGATGAGCTTGTGGCTGTAAGGCAGACTACCGGTGATATGAATGCTATTATAGTTTCTGAAGATGGACAGGCCATCAGGTTTGATGAGGATACCATCAGGCCATCGGGCAGGACTGCCATGGGTGTTATTGCCATGAGGCTTGATAAAGGGGATGCTGTAATCGGCATGGAGGTAGGTATTAAGGATGCTGAGGACATATACCTTTTGACTATTTCTGAAAATGGCTTTGGTAAGAGAACTCTCATGTCTGAATACAGGACACAAAACAGGGGAGGCAAGGGTGTTATTTGCTACAAGCCTACCGGCAAGACCGGCAAGCTGGTCGGTGTAAAGGTTGTAACTAATTCCGATGATGTCTTGTTAATTACCAACGATGGTACTATAATAAGGGTACACGCCAAGGATATTTCTGAACAAGGTAGGGCAACAAGGGGTGTAACCGTGATGAATACAGAAGATGCAAAGATTGTATCCATTGCAAAGGTAGTGGAAGAAGAAGATTAAATGCGTGGGCGGAAACCATCCGCCCCTAGGCTAAGGAGGAAAAGATGGATAAAGTTTATAATGAAGAACTTTGCCAGTGGGAGTATAGGCCGGTTGGAGATATTGATATTCAAAATTCTAATGAAATAAAAAAAGAAATTTTAGGTGACTTCTCTGAAAAAGAGGGGGACATCTTAATTGATGGTAAAGACCTTGAATATATTGATTCCACAGGCTTGGGTGCAATTATAGCCATATATAAAGA
Organism: Tissierellia bacterium; assembly: GCA_012520935.1. Taxonomy (GTDB): domain Bacteria; phylum Bacillota; class Clostridia; order Tissierellales; family Peptoniphilaceae; genus JAAYNG01. The sequence continues at coordinate 37,754 of JAAYNG010000054.1, forward strand.
GGTCAACGACAGGGGCAAAAAAATTATTTTTACCAATCTTGCCAAGTTTGTCCACAAGCTATTTAAAATTACTGATATGGATAAGTTGTTTGAAATAAGGGGAGTTGAAAATGGGGAAGATTAGTTTAACTGTTCCTAAGGGAAAGGATTATATTGGAGTTTTAAGACTTACGGCTTCTTCTGTTGCCAACTGCTATAAGTTTTCCTTAGATGAGATTGAAGATATTAAGATTTCCATAGCAGAGGCTGCAATCCTATATATAGGGTCTGATGTGGAAGAAGACTTGACTACTAGCTTTGACTTTATAGATGGGGAGCTTACTATTGAAATGACCATATCCCAACCCAGTGATGACAGCTTATCTTTACAAATTATTACTGCCCTTATGGATGAAGCAAGATTTGTAGATGATATTTTATTAATGAAAAAATGCCTAAAGGAAAATGCTAATGGCTAAGAATAGGACGAAAAAATCCGGTTTTTTGGATAAGGAAGAAGTAAGAGAATACTTCGACAAGTACAAAGAGACCGGTGATAAGGAGGTAAGGGAGATTTTAATTGAGAACTTCCTCTTTATCCCGGAAATTTTAGCGAGAAAGTATACCAACAGGGGTATCGAATACGATGACATCTTTCAGGTTGCCTGCATAGGTTTGATATATGCCATCGATAGGTTCGACCCTGACAGGGGTTTTGAATTCTCGTCTTTTGCCACGCCTACAATTATTGGTGAAATCAAGAAGTACTTCAGGGACAAGGGCTGGACCATTAAGGTTCCAAGAAGGATTCAAGAGACTTCCAAGAGGATAAACAATGCCAAGTTGGAGCTTTACCAGACTCTGGGCAGGTCGCCTACGGCTGAGGATATTGCTGATTTTCTTGGCCTTTCTGAAGAGGAAGTCTTGGAAGTTATGGAGGCAAGCAAGGTATATAGTCCTCAGTCTTTGGATGTTACCTTTGATAGTGGTGAGGAAAACGAAGTATACTTAAGGGACCTGATTGGAGAAAAGGACGACTTTTTCGACAGGATTGACTATTCCGACTTTCTTATGAAGGCACTTGAAAAATTGTCTTATGTGGAAAGGAAGATTCTTTTGGACAGGTATTTTGATAAGGAGACCCAGGTCAACATAGCCAAGGAGCTTGGTATTTCTCAAATGACAGTTTCCAGGATTGAAAAGAAGGTATTGGAGAAGCTTAAGAAGGACTTATTAAAGTCTATTAGCTAGGTGAGATAAAATGGGTTTTTTACAGATAATTGCTATATCCTTTGCCCTAGCCATGGATGCCTTTGCGGTTTCCATATGTCAGGGGATTAGGACAAGGGGAAGGAATTACAAGAAAGCACTGGCTATAGGCCTGTTCTTTGGTGGCTTTCAAGCCCTTATGCCTATAATCGGTTATTTTTTAGGTGACTACTTTCATAAGTTCATAATGGATGTGGACCATTGGATAGCCTTTGGTCTTCTTGCCTTTATCGGTGGCAAGATGGTCTACGAGTCTGTAAGGTCAATTTTGTATAATGGGACATGTTCCGGCGAAGAGAGCAATTTGGACTTGAGAGAACTTGTCTTGCTTTCTGTTGCCACAAGTATAGATGCCATGGCTGTTGGAATTACCTTTGGTGTCTTGAAGGTAGGTATTTTTATTCCGGCCCTGTCAATTGGTATTATAACATTTGCCATGTCATTTTTTGGTGTAATCGCTGGTAATAAGCTTGGGGAGAAGACGGAAATAGCTGCGGAAATTCTTGGCGGCCTTGTCCTTATAGGTATTGGGATAAAGATTCTGGTGGAACATTTAAGTGCATAGGGATTGATAGAATGTTCCACGAGGAACATTTAAATTTTTTATCCAATTATAATTTTTTTAAATTTAACTTTTATTGTTACAGGTTTTTTGATATCATACTAGGGGGAGGTGTAAGACTTGGCTAGGATTATTTCTTGTTTTAACCAAAAGGGCGGTGTTGGCAAGACCACAACTGCAGTTAATTTGGCTGCTATGGTGGCTAAGACCGGCAAGAGGACTTTACTTTTTGACTTTGACCCACAGGCAAATGCCACCAGCGGGGTTGGAGTTGACAAGAAGGATTCTCGTCTTTATGACTTGTTGATTAATAAGTCTAACTTGGAAGAGGCTCTTATTGAAACTGAATATAAAAACCTTTTCCTTATTCCTGCCGACAATAGGTTGGCCGGTTTGGAGGTTGAGCTTGCCCTTATGGAAGGCTGGGAAAGGATACTTAAAGATGCCTTGGCACCCATTAAAGACAAGTTTGAATACATCATCATTGATGCCCCTCCTTCTCTAGGTATACTTTCCATGCTGTCTTTGATTGCATCTGATTCAATTTTGATACCTATCCAGTCAGAGTATTATGCCTTGGAGGGGGTAAGTGAACTCTATTCTACTTATAATAAGATTAAGAAGAAGTTAAATCCTGACCTGGAGATAGAGGGCGTACTCTTAACCATGTATGATTCCAGGACCAACCTGTCCAAGTCGGTAAAGACAGAGGCTGAAAATTTTTTTAAGGACAAGGTTTATAAGACGACTATTCCTAGAAATATAAAGGTTGCTGAGTCACCAAGCTTTGGAAAGCCTGTAGTTTACTACGATTGGTTGAGTAGTGGTGCTATTGCCTATAAGAAGCTTGCAAGGGAGTTTTTAAAACGAGGTGAAAAGAGATGACCAGAAAGGGGCTAGGCAGGGGTTTAGGTGCCCTTATAGATGATGTGATGGATGAGGAATTTGATTCTATACAACTTGTTGATATGGATAAAATTATTCCCAACGAGGACCAGCCCAGGAAGGACTTTAACAAGGAGTCCATTGAAGAGCTGGCAAATTCCATTGAAGAAAACGGCTTGATATCCCCTATTATCTTGAAAAAAGACGGTATCAAGTTCTCAATTGTTGCCGGTGAGAGGAGGTACAGGGCCTGCAAGCTTTTGGGCCTTGACAAGATAGAGGCCATAGTCAAGGACTTGGAAGAGCTTGAGGCTAAGAAGCTTGCCATTATTGAGAATGTCCAGAGGGAAGATTTAAACCCGATGGAGGAGGCCATGGCCTACAAGTTGATAATAGATGAGTACTCAATGACCCAGGAGGAACTGGCCAAGGGTCTTGGCAAGTCCAGGTCCCATGTGGCCAATATGCTGAGACTTACAGGTCTGCCTGAAGAAGTAAAGGAAGCTATCAGGGATGGTAATATTTCTGTAGGCCATGCTAAGGTCCTGGCCGGTGTTAAAGCTGACACAGACAAGCTGGAATTTGCAAGGCAGGTTGAAAGGGAAAAGCTATCTGTAAAGGACCTGGAGGCTGCTATAAGTGTAAAGAAGTCTAAGCCTCTTGAAAGGCCCAAGCCTGTAAATTACTATTTAAATGATATCGAGGGTCAGTTGACTGAGGAATTGGGTGTAAAGGTGGAGATCAAGGGGTCTGAATCTAAGGGGAAACTCTCCATTGATTACTATAGCAAGGAAGATTTGGAAGCTATTATTGAAATATTAAGAAGGGGGTAATAAAATGTTTTATTCAGGAGAATTAAAAGGATATGTGGAGGCTGCCGCATCGGGTGAGCCGACACCGGGTGGCGGGTCAGTTGCAGCCCTGGTAGGTGCCCTAGGTGGAGCCCTTACTAATATGGTCAATGAACTATCTGTAAATAAAAAGGCATACAAGGAGCTTTCTGACGATGTAAAGAAAGAATTTGAGGCTGCTAATGCAAAGATTGTTGCTTTGAGACATGACCTTACTAAGTTGATAGACGAGGATACTAAGGCCTTTGATAAGGTTATGGAAGCCTTCGGCATGCCTAAGG
>JAAYNG010000055.1 GCA_012520935.1 Tissierellia bacterium
ATTTTTATGGTTTTTTCTAAAGCTTGCAATAATTTTAGGTAATAAGTTAACTGATATATTTGCATAGGAAGCGATATTGATTGTTCCCACTTCCAAACCTCTAATATCATAAATAAATTGCTCTAAATGTTCGCTTACAGCAAGCAACTTTCTAACTTCTATCAGAAACTCACTTCCAACAGGAGTAAGACGAACGCCATATCTATCGCGTATAAATAATTGTATTTGCAATTCTTTTTCCAATCTTTTTATGGCATGGCTCACACCTGATTGAGAGTAATTCAAAAGGCTTGCTGCATAAGAAATATTTTGTGTTTTTGCTACTACCGCAAACATCTTATATAAATTAATATCCAACTCTTTCTCCTTTCTAGGTATTAAAGTTATTAATACCTAATATGTATTTTTGTCGTTATTATTTTTTCATTTCTTATAGTATACTATAGCCAGATAGATTTGTAAATCTTATCGATATTATTAATTAAATCTATACTAAGGGAGGGTACATATGAAAAAACTTTACAAATTTCCTCTGAGACAACACATTGGTTCACCGTCTATACCCGTAGTTAAAGAGGGAGACAAAGTGCTTAGGGGACAACTTATTGCAAAAATGCCTGAAGAAATGCTTGGGTCAAATCTTTATTCTTCAGTAAACGGCACAATTGAAGAAATTTCTGATATTACAATTAATATTGCAATTGATGATAATCAACCGAGCGATTATGAAAAGCTAAAGTCAAAGGGTGCTCTTGAACTGATAAAAGAATCAGGACTTGTAGGACTTGGCGGAGCAGGTTTTCCAACTTATGCTAAATTACAAAAACCATTTGACAAAGATGGTGGAACTATAATCATAAATGCTGCAGAATGCGAGCCAATACTAAACCACAATATAGATTCTATAGAAAATGACCCTCTGCCGATGATCAAGGGTTTGAAAATTGCTATGGAAATTACTAATGCTGATAAAGGTATTATTGCTATAAAAGAAAAACATACAGATGCTATAAAAAAAGTAAAAGAAGCTATAAAAGACGAAGAAAATATAGACCTATTTGAACTTATTGACTTATATCCAATGGGAGAAGAGCGTGCATTGATTAGGGAAATCAAAGATGTTTTACTTGAAGTTACTGATTTGCCTTTCGTTGCAGATTCGATAGTTTTAAATGAAGAAACAGCTAGTAAAATTTATGAAGCTGTCGAATTAAAAAAGCCTTTAATAGATAAAGATATTACAGTTGCAGGAAAATTAAAAGATGGATTGATACATGTACTTCATAATGTACCACTAGGGATTTCTGTGGAAGGAGTCTTCGATCTAATTGGTGGAATCGGAGATGAATATGGAGAAATAATAATGGGTGGTCCTTTCACTGGAAAAAGAACCCATCTTGAAGATCCAATAGTAAAAACAACTGGAGGCTTAATTGCTGCTGAATCTTTCTGGAGTGGTCCTGAGAAACTAGGTCTTTTAGTTTGTGCTTGTGGAGCAGATGAGGCAAGATTAAAAGAAATGGCAGCAAGTATGGGGTCAGAAGTTGCAGGCATTGAATATTGTAAACAAGCTATAGAAATGAAAAATGGCACTTATAAGTGCGAGAATCCAGGAAGGTGTCCTGGACAGGTTGAGAAAGTTTTAAAGTTAAAAAAGGCTGGGGCACAAGCATTATTGGTTAGTAATTGTACAGATTGTACTAATACCGTTATGACTTGTGCACCACCACTAAAGCTTCCAGTATATCATAATACAGACGGAGCTCTTAGAGCTGTTAATCATAAACTTGTCAGAAAAATGAAATCACATTGATTTGTTTTTCTGTTCATGTTAATAAAAAGTAAAGGAGAATGTAGAATGTCTATCACTCAAGATGCATTACAGAAACACTTGAAAGATCCGGCAATATTCTGTTGCCGTAGAGAGAAGGGTACTGTTATTGGTGCAGCAGATCTTGAAGATCCAGGTTTGTTTGACGACATGGTTGATGCGGGTCTTTTGACTCTATCAAGCGATGGTCTAACAATTGAACAAGTAATTGGTAGTACTTTAACTGCAGATGTTGAAGCACTTACTCCAATCACAGCTGATGTATTGGACAAGGTAAATCCAGTTGCTGGTTCTGCAGCAAAAAAATCTGAACCAAAAGCAGCTGCAACAGCAGCACCTAAGAAGGTTTCAAATAATCAAGTAGTAGGAGGTAGTGGAATGATTCATGTAGAAATTGACAAACTAGAAGGTTTATCACTTGATATTCCTATGGGAGTTCCATTTGCAGGTATTGCAGGTGCTGGAGCAGGTGCAGGCGCATCATTCGACCCAGAGGTTGGAACTAAGACAGTAATTCGTACATTATTAAAGAAACACATTAAAATTACTGACGTTAAAATAGGAAAAGAAACAAGTATTAAAGATGGTGTTATAACAATCGACAAGAACATAATCAAGCCTGCTCTTAAAGAAGACGAGCTTTGTGTAAAACTTGAACTTGATGTTATAAAACCAAATGAAAGAGATATCTACACAGAAACTATAATGGACGTTGTTCCTATAGCTACAAAAGTTGGTAATGACCCTCTAGGCGAAGGCGTTACTAAGGTTTGTGACGGTGTTGTATTTATGCTTACAGGCGTTGACGAAGATGGCGTTCAAATTCACGAATTTGGTTCATCAGAAGGTCAATTAAATGAGCAAATGTACTTTGGACATCCTGGTTGTGCAGACGAAAATGATATTATCATTAGATGTCATGTAGTAGTTAAGAGATTAACTGGTATGACTAGACCAGGACCTTTCGCAGCTCACAAGTGTCAAGACTATATCATCCAAGCAATAAGAGACGAACTTAAAGAGTACGAAGGCGAAGTAGTAAGAGAAGAAATTTGCGAAGATGTTAGAAGAAAAGGAAACCCTAGAGTAGTTCTAGTTAAAGAAATCATGGGCCAAGGCGCAATGCATGATAACATCCTTTGTCCTATAGAGCCTTGTGGAGTTGCTGGCGGACATAAGAATGTTGACTGTATGAACGTTCCAATGATTTTAACTCCAAACCAAGTAAGAGATGGTTCAATCCACGCTTTAACTTGTATAGGACCTGCTACTAAGGAAATGACCAGACATTACATCCGCGAGCCGTTGGTAGAAGCATTAGCTGAAGACGAAGAAGTTGACCTAGTAGGAGTTATCTTCATAGGCTCTCCTCAAGTAAATGACGAGAAAATGTGGGTATCTGAAAGATTAGGTAGTTTATTAGAAACTCTAGACGTAGATGGTTGTATTATCACCACTGAAGGTTTCGGAAATAACCACATTGACTTTATAGAACATATAGGTCAAGCTGGTAAGAGGGGCATCCCTGTAGTTGGAGTTTCTTACTGTGCTTACCAAGGACAATTAGTAGTTGGAAACGAATACGCTGATGCAATGATCGAGCTTAACCTTGATGACGGTGGATTCGAGAACAACGTTGCTGGCTGCTCATGCGTAACTCCAGAAACAGCTGCTAGAGCTATTCAAATGATGAAGAACAAGATGATGGGTGTTGAAATCCTTGAAGCACCTAAGAAATGGACTCAAGAAGTAATTGATGAAAACAATGCACTACTTGGTCTACCAAAAACTGAACTTCTACACACTGGAACACTACATTAATGGAAGGGACAAAGTATATAATAAACCCTGTAGTTATGGGGGGTAAGATTAATACTGTCCTTGATGATCAGGTAAAACTAAACCTGAGAGGTAGGTTGGGAGTCCTATATATATCTAAAGAGCTTATTATGCCAGGCGTAGACCTATCTGAAGAAAATAAGTTGGAGTTCTATTTCAGCTATCTTTGGATTGTGGAAAACAAGTTCGATTATGATGTTAAAGGCTTCCTATCTGGTGAAGAACTCTCACCTGTTTTGATGGGTGGGGTTATTGATGAGGTAAATGATACAGCGGCAAAAATAATAATTGACAACAACTTTGGAACCATAGCTGTACCGAGGCGTTGGCTCTTTACAGAAGTGGAACCAGAAGTTGGCCAAAATGTTGAATTTTACTTTAGTAAACTATATCAAGCGTAAGATATATTTTAGATTTGAATATGATTGAATTTGCATGTAAGGATATTTATTAATAATTCATTGATAATTGATAGATTCTTTACTTGATGTGTATTTTGAAAAATAGAATTAAGGAGGAACAAATATGAGATTAACTACTGTGGAAGGTATGCGTTCTGAAATATTCGTACCAAATATCCCAAAAGCAGTTTTCACTGAATTAAAAAAACCTTTAAGCGAATGTAAGGTAGCTTTTATAACTGCTGGAGGTATCCATAATAAGAAAGATAAACCTTTTAATACTTCAGGGGACTTCTCCTACAGGACTGTTCCAATGGATACACCAACATCTGAATTAATGGTAACTCATGGTGGATTTGATAACTCTGATATTAATAAAGACGTTAACGCTATGTTACCTTTAGACAGACTTCATGAGTTAGTTGAGGAAGGATTCATTGGTTCACTGGCAAAAGACACTTATACTTTCATGGGTGGCGGTGGAAACATTGAAAAATTCGTAAACGAAACTGGCCCAGAAATTGCAAGAAAATTAAAAGAACAAGGCGTAGATATCGTATTATGTACAGGCGGTTGCGGAACTTGCCATAGATCAGCAACAATAGTAACTAGAGCTTGTGAAGAAGCTGGAATGAGCTGCTGCGTAATAGCTGCACTACCTCCAATTGCAAGACAACAAGGAGCTCCTAGAATAGCTGCTGCCCATGTGCCTATTGGATCAAACGCTGGCGAACCTAACAACAAAGAAATGCAAACTGGTATAATTAAGGACTCACTTGAGTGGGTAAGAGATTGCCCTAGCTACAACCAAACAACATTGCTACCTTATGAATACAGACATAACGTATAGGGATTAGTTCAATAAGGCACAGGTTAAATCACTGTGCCTTATTTTACTCTAACACACTAAGGAGGTGTTTATATGGGTTTAGGACCAAGTATTAAAATGACGACTTTACACCACTTTAATTGTCCTGTTACAAAAAGGCTCCTCCAAGAGGAAGACATAGAATTTTGTGGTGTTGTAGTAAACGGTGTATCAGAAAACTTTGCAGAAAAAGTTTTTTCAGCAAAGAGGACTGGGGAAATAGCTGAAGCTGTAAGGGCTGATGGAGCTATTGTTGCAATTGATGGTTGGGGCAACCACCACATAGACTTTGTGAATGTTATTGAGCAATTAGGGATGAGAAATATTCCAACCGTTGGTATGAGCTATATTGGACTTCAAGGAAGACTCGTTGCAACCAACACTTATGTTGATACAATTATTGACTTCAATAAAAATGAATCTGGTTATGAATCATGCGTTGTTGGTGACAATAACTTAGATGATAGTGATGCCAATAAAGGTGTAGTTATATTGAAGAGAAAGATGGAAAGAAGAAATAAAAAGCCATTAGAAAAGAGTCCAAATCAAAGAAAAATTAGAACTTTAACAAGAAAATATTGTGATATTAAAGATGTTAAATTTGGAGATAGTACAGATATAACTGATGAAGTTTTAACCATTGGTAAAGACCTTATTACAGTAAGTCAAAAGAAAAGAGATAGGATTAAAGAAATAAAAGTAACAGTTATTAGACCTGAAGACAATAAGCATTTCTTTATTAATTCCAACCTAGACTTTTCTCCAATTGCCTATAAAATTAATCCAGAGTTTTTAGGAAAGGGCGATACTTTTGTTTTAAATGGCATTACCTGTATGCTTGCAGGCAAGGAAGATGTTAGTGGTTTTCAACCTTCTAATATAGGCTCATCTGAAGGATTTTTAGATGAACAAGTGAAATTTAATCAAGCTGGTACTCCAAAAGATACTGACTTTATTCTTCATATAGATGTTCTATTTGAAGAAGGTGAAGGACGAACTGCAGAAGGAATTCAAGAAGCTCACAGGGCTGCTGATGAAATTGTTGATGTTATTAGAAGAAAAATGAATCAATTTGAAAGAAATTATTCTTCAATAGAAAGTTTTTCTGATATGTCTAGACCTGGAGCAAAAAAAGTAATTCTAGTAAAGATTGTATCAGGACTTGGAAACATGTATGATAGTTCAGTTTATCCAAATCAGCCAGGTGGTTTTATTGGTTCAGAAATGTTAATGAATATGAAAAACACACCAGTTATCATTTCACCATGTCAATGCTTAGATGGGGTAATTCACTCATTATTATAAGATATTACTAATAGAAATATAAAAAATAAGGAGGAGTAAAGAATGAAATTTTCAAGAGGGATACACGCAATAGACTCACACACAGCAGGAGAGCCAACAAGAGTAGTAATCGGAGGGATACCAAATGTAAAAGGTAAAACCATGCCAGAAAAGAAAGAATATCTTGAAAAGAACCTCGACTATATAAGAACAGCAATAATGCTAGAACCAAGAGGACATAACGATATGTTCGGTTCAATCCTAGTAGCACCAACAATGGACGAAGCAGATGTAGGAATAATATTCATGGACGGCGGCGGCTACCTTAACATGTGTGGACACGGAACAATCGGAGCAGTAACAGCAATGGTAGAAACAGGCATGGTACCAATGGTAGAACCAGTAACAAAAGTAGTCCTAGAATCACCAGCAGGAATAGTAAAAGCAGAAGCCCAAGTAGAGAATGGAAAAGTAAAAGGAGTATCCTTCGTAAACGTACCAGGCTTCCTATACAAGAGAGACCAAGAAGTAGAATTCGAAGGAAAGAAAGTAAAATTTGACATATCCTTCGGAGGAAGCTTCTTTGCCATAGTACATGCAGACGAACTAGGATTAAAAATAGAACCAAAGAACACAACAGAACTCACAAGAAAAGCAATGGCATTAAGAGACGTAATCAACAAAGAAATAGAAATCCAACATCCAACAATGCCTCACATAAAAACAGTAGACCTAATAGAAATATATGACGAACCAACCCACAAAGAAGCCACATACAAGAATGTAGTAATATTTGGACAAGGACAAGTAGACAGGTCCCCATGCGGAACAGGCACATCAGCAAAACTAGCAACCCTACACGCAAAAGGCGAAATCAAAGTAGGAGAAAAATTCGTATACGAAAGCATACTAGGCACACTATTCTATGGAGAAATCGTAGACACAACAAAAGTAGGAGACTATGAAGCAGTAGTACCAAAAATTACCGGCTCAGCATATATAACAGGCTTCAACCATATGGTAATAGACGAAACAGACCCAGTAAAACATGGATTCATACTAAAATAGGAAAACAGATAAATAAATGTTTGACAAAAACCACATGTCAATATATAATGTTAACAAGTTAAAAAACTCAATAAGGAGGGGAACTTATGTCACTAACAACCTTGGTATTAGCAGGTCTTGGTATTTTGACTGTATTTTTCTCAGTAATCTTTATAAAGGACTTAGTAGCAAATAAAGATAACTTTGAAAAAGAAACAAGCTTTGGGATATCCGCAGTAATAGGAGCAGTAGTAAACTTCTTTGACACCCTAGGGATAGGCTCGTTTGCACCACTCACAGCCTTACTAAGAGGCTTCAAACAAGTAGAAGATAGGATAATCCCAGGAACATTAAATGTATCATGCACAATTCCAGTAATCACCGAAGCATTTGCCTTTATACAATCAGTAGAAGTAGAACCAATAACCCTAGGAGGAATGCTAATTTCCGCAGCAGCAGGAGCATACTTAGGAGCAGGGATAGTATCAAAGCTTCCAACAAAGAAGATACAAATAACAGTAGCATTTGCATTATTGGCAACAGGAATAATAATGGGTATACAAATGACACCATTATTCCCAGGCGGAGGCGAAGCATACGGATTAACAGGAATAAAACTAGTAATAGGAATAGCAGCCAACTTCGTACTAGGAGCATTGATGACAGCCGGAATAGGCTTATACGCACCATGTATGGCCTTAGTATACCTATTAGGAATGAGTCCGCTAGTAGCATTCCCAATCATGATGGGATCATGTGCATACTTAATGCCAGTAGCATCAGCTAAGTTTGTAAAAGAAGGAGCATATAACAGGAAAGCTTCATTAGCGATAACCCTTGGAGGAATAGTAGGTGTACTTATAGCAGTATTCATAGTAAAGAGTTTGCCATTGAAGATATTAAAGATACTAGTAATCTGTGTAATGTTCTACACAGCATACTCATTACTACAAGCAGCTAAGAAAATTGATGC
>JAAYNG010000056.1 GCA_012520935.1 Tissierellia bacterium
CAACAATATTTGAATAATAGCCAATAGCCTCATCTTCATAAAACCTAATCTTTTCTTCACTTAGAAGATCATCATAATTGTTTTCATCCACTGCACCATATGACCCAAAAGCATCGCAGGCAAAAACAACGCCTGTTTTTTCATCAAAGGTCACCATAGTATCCGGCCAGTGGACATTTGGTATCTCGTAGAATGTTAATACATGGCCATTTCCTATATCTAGCTTATCTCCGTCCTTAACAACATTCACCTTCTCTTTAAAAGAATAAAAAGATTCAAGTATATGTGACCCTCTTTCACTTATATAGACTTCAATGTCAGGATTTATTTTATACATAGACTCTATCCAAGAGCTATGATCGGGTTCCATATGGTTTATTATTACATAACCAATCTTTTTTTCATCCAGGTTATTTGCCTTGAAGACCTCCTTTAATTCTTCAAAGCTATTATCTACTTCGCATATAGATTCTATAAGTGAGTCCCATTCAACCCCGTCATCACTTTTAAACTTTTTCAGTCCACCGGTCCATGATGTACTTCCATCAATTAGAGCATACTTGTCTGCACCTTCAATCAAATATGCATTTACAGAAACACCATTTGGCGTAGGCCAAATTCCCTCAAAGAGCCTATCATTAGGCAAATTATCAGACATTTGATAAGTGTCTTCACAAACTTTTGAATAAAACATATTTACCTCCTAAATTTCAGTAGTTTTTTCCTTTAAAAAGGCTTTTTCATCATCGTTTAAATATGGCGAAAGCTTTTCATAAACTTCCTTGTGATAATTGTTGAGCCATTCTATGCTTTCCTCGTCCATTAGTTCTTTAATAATTGGCTTGGTATCAATATAAACCATGGTCAATGTATCGAAGGCATAAAATTCTCCACTTTCAGTTTCAACTTCTTTTTTTACAGCCACAACATTTTCAATCCTAATGCCATGTTTGCCTTCTTTATAAACTCCCGGTTCAATACTTGTCACCATTCCGATCTCAAAGGCTACTGGGTTTCTGACCACATTAGCTATCCTGTGTGGACCTTCGTGAACATTCAATAAAAATCCAATCCCATGTCCAGTTCCACATTTATAGTCAACCCCCCTTTGCCATAGAGGCCTTCTGGAAATAATATCAAGCTGCTCTCCTGTAGTCCCCTTTAAGAACTTAGTCATGGTTAAGTCTATCAGACCCTTTAGTGTTAAAGTATAGTCTTCCTTTTCCTCTTGAGTTAGTTCACCAAGGGCAACTGTCCTTGTAATATCTGTAGTCCCGTTGAAGTATTGTCCACCTGAATCTACTAAATAGTAGCTCTTTTCTTGTAGGGTCGCATTATTACCAGTATCTGGTGAATAATGCATCATAGCAGCATTAGGTCCATAGGCAGAAATTGTATCAAAACTGTCCTCTATAAATAAGTCTCCTTCTTTTCTAAATTCTAGCAATTTTTCTGATGCGACTTTCTCAGTTACCTTTCCACTTGAAAGATTTTCTTCAAGCCATTTGAAGAACTTTGTTAGGGCAACCCCATCTTTTATATAGGCAATCTTTTGATTTTCAATTTCTGTCTTATTTTTATTTGCCTTTAAAATTGTTGTAATATCTGTTTTAGGTATTATTTTTACATCACTTGGTATGCTTGAATAAAGATTATGGTTTATTCTAGACTTGTCTAGTTGTACCTTGTCCTTTTTACCTAATTTCTTCACATCATCAAAGATTTTTGTATATCCCTTAGTCTTTACGCCAGAATCCTTCAAGTGTTTAACTACTTCATCTGTTAGTTTCTTAGGGTCAACATACAAGACTGCCACATCCATAGATACTAAGGCATAAGAAATAATGACAGGATTGTTTTTAACATCCCTTCCCCTAATATTAAATAGCCAAGCAATGTCATCAAGGCTACCAATCACAAAATGACTTGCCCCGTCTTTCTTTAGTCTTTCTCTCACTTCAGTAAGTTTATCTTTTACAGACTTACCTGCATATTTTTCTTCCAAGACAAAAGTCTCACCAAAAGGTGGTGATGGTCTATCCTCCCAAATCTCAGTCATAAAATCAAAGTCTGTTTTTATTTTAATGTTTTTGCCTTTGAAGAGTGATTCTATCCTTTCAAATCCTTCTTCAGAGTAATTCTTCCCGTCAAAAGCTAAAGTCGTTCCATCCTTTAAGTTCTCTTTGAGCCATTCTTCTAAGGATGGAAAGCCGGGTGTCATCATTTTCATCAAAGAAAATTCTGAATCCATAATTTGATTTTCTGCCTGTATAAAATACCTGCCGTCAGCCCAAAGAAGTGCCTTGTCCATAGAAACTAAGGCTGTACCTTGAGAGCCTGTAAAGCCTGTTAAGAATGCCCTTGTTTGATAGTATTCATGCAAGTATTCAGACATATGAGGGTCTGCTGTATTAACAATATAGCAGTTAACCCCATTTTCCTTCATTTTTTTTCTCAATTTTTTTATCTTATCATTTGTTTTCATAATAACCTCCCTTCATCCTATTTTATCTCAAAGAATGTAAAATATCAATCTATAACTTAAAGAATATTTTATGCTTTGTTAACTTATAAATTAATCTCTGTAAACATATTAATTCTCGTATTTACTTTAAAAATATGTTATAATATTTGGAGAAAAAGAGGTGCTATATGATTAATATAAGAAATAAATCACTGAAAGATTTCGACTGGGCTCTGTTAATAACTACTCTCGCCCTTTGTATATATGGACTAATAGTCCTTTCCAGTGCTGCCAGCGGACTAAAAAATTATGATTCAATTATGAAGAGTCAAATTGCCGCTACAGTTTTAGGCTTTGTTGCCATTTTCTTCCTCACTGTAATAGATTATGATATTTGGGGTAAGCTTTACATACCTATTTACTTTATTTGCATTGGACTATTAATTTGGACTATTATAAAGGGTGTTTCCGATGGATGGGGTGCAAAGTCATGGGTTACAATACCTGGAACAAGCTTTGGTATACAGCCTTCAGAAATTGTAAAAATTGGACTGATAATTTCCCTATCCAAGATGATAGATAAAAATAAGGAAAATTTAAACGAACCCTTTGTTTTGTTGAAAGTTTTAGCCTTTGGATTTTTTCCTGTTGCTCTAATAATGCTACAGCCAGACTTGGGAACAGCCCTTGTCTTTACATTTTTCATTGCCATAATGTTATTTGTAGCAGGGATTAAATGGCAATATATTGGTTATGCAGTAATGTTAGCCTTCTTGGCACTGCCTATAGCTTGGAATAAAATGGAAGACTACCAAAAAAATAGGATTTTGGGTTTCTTTGATCCGACAATAGATGCTCTGGGCTCAACATATCAAATAAACCAAAGTAAGATTGCACTTGCCTCTGGTCAACTTACCGGTCGTGGTCTTTATCAAGGTGTTCAAACCCAATATAAGTACCTGCCCACTAGGGAAACTGACTTTATTTTCTCAGCCCTTAGCGAAGAGCTTGGCTTTATCGGTGGAGTTATTTTAATAACCCTGTATTTTATTTTAATATTCAGGTTGATAAAGATTGCCATGGACCACAAGGATAGCTTTGGCTCTTATATGTGTATGGGTTTTATGGGTATGTTCCTATTCCACATATGGGAAAACATTGGCATGAATATTGGTGTAATGCCTGTTACGGGAATCCCCCTACCTTTTGTGAGCCAAGGAGGTACCTTCCAACTAATTTGCTTAATTGCAATTGGAATTGCCCTGAGTGTCTCAATCCATATGGAAGACCCGGATTATAAAATAGAGAGAAAAAGTGTATTAATAAAAGGTGATAGTAAACAATGAAAAAAACAGTTGGAATTATAGGAGGAATGGGTCCAAAAGCAACTGCCCTCCTCTTTGAGTTGATAATAGATTTAAAGGATGCAAAGAAAGACCAAGACAATGTTGACTTAATTATAATGAACAGGGCTTCTATACCAGATAGAACTGCTTTTTTAAAGGGTGAGTCCGACAAAAATCCTCTACCTTATTTAATTAACGAAATAAAGAGATTAGAGAAGTGTGAAGTCGATGCTTATTGTGTAGCCTGCAACACTTCCCACTATTTTAAAGATGAATTCACAAAGGCAAGTTCCTTGCCCTTTATTGATATGCTTGAAGAAACTGTCAAAATTGTGAAAATAATGGAGAAGAAAAAAGTAGCCTTGATGACTACTACGGGAACTATGCAGATGAAATTGTACCAAAAGGCCTTAGAAAAGTTTGGAATAGAATACCTAATTCCTTCTGATGAAAACCAAAAACTCGTTATGAGGATTATCTATGAAAATGTAAAGGCTAACAAACCAATTGAATGGGATATCTTTAATAAGCTAATTGATTCTATTAAAAATGATGGTGCAGATTCTGTTATACTTGGGTGTACAGAGCTTTCTATTGTGAAGTACGAAAAGAAACTTGATGATGATTTCTTTATTGACTCATCAGAATCTTTGGCAAAGGCAATAATTGAATTTTCAAAATAGACTAAAATACGGCCACTTGGCCGTATTGTTTTTACATTATTCCTTGTGAGGCTTTTAATTCTTTGAGTTCTTTTTTTAATAGTAATAATTCTGTTTCGCTCTTCAAAAATCTTTCTTGAAATTCAGAAACCTTTTTATCTTTTTCTTCTAATTCCAATTTCTTCTCTTCTATATCATCTCTCAACTCCACGCTTAAGTTTGAGGCAACATTTAGCTTGTCCTTTAAAATGATTATCTCTTTTTCAGTTTCTTCTAATAGATTTTCCATTACTTCCTTATCTTCTGCAGCTTCATTTAATTTTCCTTCTATTTCAGAAATATCCATAGATTTGTTTAATTCCAAACTTTTATGTAACTCTCTAGCTATATTTATGCAGGTTAAAACATGGATGTCTGAAACACTAAGTCTTGGATTTCTTTCTTTAATTTCTTCCATTACCCCATTGACATAGTCAGCAATCCTTAAAACTATTTCTGTTTCATCCTCTTCTGTAACAATTGTATAGTTTTTTGATCCAATTGTTACTGCTACTTTTTTCTTTTTTTCCATGACATCTCCTTTAATATGAACCTTTAACCACAGTTCCTATTCCGTTTTTTTCAACATAGCTACACATTTGATTAATTGCCTTTATTGTAATAGAATCATTTTTATAGCTTTGAAAAAATGATTCACAAATACAATTCATACCCAAAACTAAAATTGTATCTGTAGAATAGCTAATTTGAACATCCTTTTTAACGCCCTTTAATAAGCCTGCAAGCTCTCCTTCTTCATCTTCAACAATAACATCTTCTCCATTTTCTGAATCTTTGATTACAAGCTTTCTACCCTTAATTTTATCATAATCCAAAGCAAATATAGAGAAGTCTTTTTCTTTTTTCTTAATATGTTCTTTAATATTATCAATCGGTGCAAAAGAAGGATTGAAATGCTTTATTATCCTTATTTGATAACTGTTAACATTCCTAGTCCTAATTTCAACGATATCAATATATTCTGAAATATCTGATTGACTATTAATATATAGAGTTTCCATTACTATCTCCTAAGATAAGTTGTTCCCATGACCATCAACTTAAAGTGACACGCTATACATAATGATAGAAGCAGCAACTGCTGCATTCAATGACTCTTGTGTTCCCTTCATTTCAATTGTTAAACCCTCATCAACTTGACCTAGCAGTTCTTCTGAAATTCCGTTTGCTTCATTTCCAATTACTATTAGATTTTTATCAGCAAAGCTAATTTCTGAAAGTGCCTTGCCTCCATCGACTACAGCACCATAGGTTTTATACCCCTTTTCTTTTAAAAAACTAACTTTTTCTATAGAATTTTCTAATTTATAAAGTGAAACCCTGAAAATTGAACCCATAGTTGCCCTTAATACTTTTGTATTGTATGGGTCGACAGTTCCCTGGCTCAAAATAATATCCCTAAGTCCAAAGGCATCTGCAGACCTTATTATTGCACCAAGATTTCCCGGGTCTTGTATCCTATCAAGTAGAAAAATATTTTTTGGAAACTTGTTTAAAAGGTCTGATAGCCCCTTTTCACTTGGCTTCTTTAAAACTGCAGCAATTCCTTGGGGGTTTTTTGTATCAGATATGGATTTGAATACAGGATTTGAAACAATAACTATCCTAGCATTAGTTTTAATTTCTTTCCCATAATTTTCTGAAACTACAAAAAAATCAGGCTCCAGTCCACCTAATATGGAGTCTGAGACAAGCCTCTCCCCCTCAAGGAATATGAGTCCATCCCGTCCATTTCTCTTCTTAATTCTAACAATTTCTTTAATTAAGCCATTTTTTACACTATTTATCATGTTTTATTTATACTCATTTCCTTTTATTTTAAACAAAAATCAAAGAAAAAACGCTCCGAAGAGCGTACTAATTTTCCTTTGATATGTCTACCCATTCAATAGCCTTTGAGTACTTATATAAGTCATCAATTGTTAATTCTATCATCGAGTTTGTTGAGCCTGCAGCCGGAAATACAGTTTCATATTTTTTTAATGATTCATCCATATATACCTTTACCCCTTCATTTACTCCAAAGGGACAAACTCCTCCAATATCATGTCCTACCAAGGGTAGTACCTCATCTGGTCCTATCATTTTTGCCTTAGTGTTAAAGGTTGCCTTATATTTCTTGTTGTCTATCTTAACATCTCCAGCCAAAACTACTAAAACTACATCCTCATTAACATGAAAGGAAAGAGTTTTTGCAATTCTTCCTTCTTCTACACCTAAGGCCTTTGCAGCTAGAGGGACAGTTGCACTGGATTCTTCTGACTCCATAACCCTGTCTTCCATACCAAACTGTTTAAAATATTCCCTTACTTTTTCAATAGACATTATCAACCCACCCTTCTATTTAAAATCCAAATATTGACCTGTCTATATCTACTATGCTTTCAAAATGATAATCTGAAATCTCTATCGCTAAATCTCTCAAGTCTTTTCTAGTATCTTCAATAATTCCTACAACTATCATACCAGCTTTCTTAGCCGCTTCCATGGCATGGGGAGCATCTTCAAACATAAATACTTTTTCAGGTCTCTCAACAAAGTTTTTAACTGCCTTAAGAAAAAATTCCGGTTCATTTTTAGTTGGCCCTTCATTTTTTACTGTCTCGATAAAGTCAAAATATTTCTCTATGCCCTTTTGATTTTCTAAAAAACCTTTGACATATTTCATGTCCGTTGCTGTAGCAAGACCAATCCTTCCACCATTTTCCTTTATATAATCAAAAAGCTCTATAGTTCCTTCCTTCAAAGTAAAGTAATTCCTGTATTGTCCATAAATATATTCGTACACTTCCCTTTCCAATTCCTCTACTGACTTTTCAATCTTATATACTTCTTTTATCATTACCATTCCTTGATAAAGGGTAAGTCTTTCCAAGGATGATGGAGGTAATTCTTCATCTAAACCATTCATCTTTAAAATACGATTACCTATACTATACCAGCAAGCCATGGAGTTTAATATAGTCCCATCCATGTCAAAAATAAATGCCTTCAAGTTATTCCTCCTTAAAATTAATTGTCCCCTTTAATCCGTCATAGGCTACAAAACTTTTATTAAATACGCTTGTAGCATTAGACCTATATTCCACAGGATTACCCATAGAAGGAGAAAAGTGAGTTATTATTAGGTCATCTGCTTCTGCATCTTTTGCCACTCTGGCAGCCTCTCTAAAGGTCATATGTCTATTCTTCTTTGCCTTATCAATATCTTCATCGTCCCCGTAAGTCCCTTCGCACACTATGAGGTCTGCCCCCTTAGCATGGTCTGATAGTTCATTGAAATAACCCGTGTCTCCAATAAAGGTGACCTTTATTCCCTTTCTTGGCTCTCCCAAAACCTGTTCCGGATAATAAGTTCTCCCTTCAAAGTCTACTATTTCACCGTTTTGTAGGTGTTTCCAATATACTACCGGTATTGGAAGTGTTTTTGCCTTCACCGGGTCAAACTTTGGCTTTCTCGCCAGTTCTATGTTAAAACCTATACATTCTATCCTGTGTTTCAAATTAAAAGGCTCAACCCAAAGCTCTGTCTTTTCCTCAGTAATTTCTAAGGAATCTTTACCTTGCTTTAGATAGAAGCCTTCTTCAACTTCAATTGTTTCAACTTCAAAAGGTAAGTATTTCAAAGAGTATAAAAGTCCACTTATAACAGGCTTGATTCCCTTGGGGCCAACAATATACACTTTTTCTGTCCTGTCTGAATTTCCCATTGTAGAAAGAAGGCCCGGAATGCCAAAAATATGGTCTCCATGAGTATGGGTAACCAATATAATATCCACATCCCTAAAGCCTGTATGGTACTTTCTCATTTGAACTTGAGTACCTTCACCACAATCTATGAGAATTTTTCTCCCATTATACATTAACATAAGACTGGAAAGGGCACGGAATGTCATCGGCATCCCGCCACCAGTTCCTAAAAAAACATAATCAATCATCTAATAAATATCCCTTTTCAACTGAGTCTTCATAGACCCATTCCATGTATTCCCAGATTTCTTTTGAAACATCCTTTACAAATTCTACCCTGCCCCTGGAGTCTTCAAGTCTTGCTCCTCGTTCAATCCAGCCTACACCCTTATTTCTATGGGCCATTAATACCGGCTGAATCCTATCCATAGCATGGGCATATAGGGCTTCATTGCTTTTCTTTTCCTCAAACTCATACCACAAGGACTTGATTTCTTCCTCAATCTTTGGAGACATTTGTTGTCCTAGCCTGTCTAAGGCTTCTATCTCTCTTTCCCGCTTACCTAAGTTGGCTTTAACATCATATACAGGCACATCTCCTGCATATATTTCCGGCAAGTCGTGGACCAAAAGCATCTTAATAACCTTATTAATATCTATTTCTAAGTCTGAATAATCTTGCAGAATCCAAGCCATCATGGCCACATGGTAGGAATGTTCAGCATCATTTTCTCGTCTTTTGCTGTCAA
>JAAYNG010000057.1 GCA_012520935.1 Tissierellia bacterium
AGGGTTGTCAACCCCTAAAAAGCCCACAAGTTCTCCACCAACATAGACGCCACAAGTAACAAGTGTATCTATGTTTTGAGGCTTTAAAGTAGCATACACATGAGGGCTATCAAGTTTAATTGCTTCAACATCCGGTATGATTACGGCTTCCCTGTCCTCAAAAAGCTTCCACCACCAGTCCGCAAGGTCCATTGGCTCGTTTTGAAGGAAGAACATCTGGGATTCCACTCCTTCGGCACACCATTCATAGGTATTTGAAAAACGCTCTGAAGATATTTTTTCAAAAATATAAGCCCGATCACAGTCCCACTTTTTTCCTATATGGATTAGAAAGTCATTTATAGCCATCTCGGGGTCGTCGAATTCTAACATTTTCTTTAAGCAGTTATTAATATTAAATTCTGTCGATTTCCTTTCAATATCCATATCTAACCTCTTTTTTGTAAAATATTTTTACAGCATGTTTTTTATGCCTTTGGGCGATTACTTATCTACTTTCCTCAATGCAATCCTATCCTTCCCCATATCTATTTCTATAATCTCAACTTCAATTATATCTCCAACCTTAACAACTTCACTTGGGTGCTTGACAAACTTGTTGGAAAGCTTTGAGATATGAACAAGCCCATCTGTCTTGATGCCTATATCGACAAAGGCTCCAAAATCTACAACATTTCTTACAGTCCCCGTCAAGACCATGCCTTCCTTTAAGTCTTCCATCTTGACCACATCTGACTTCAAGATTGGTGGCGGAAGATTATCCCTAATATCCCTGCCGGGTTTTTCAAGCTCTTGAATGATATCTTCAAGGGTTTCGACCCCTATCTCAAGCTCTTCTGCCAAGGCCTTCCTATCTTTTTTATCATAGTCAATCTCCAATAATTTTTTAGCTGCCTCGTATGATTCAGGGTGGACTCCGGTATTGTCAAGGGGCTCTTCCCCGTCCGGTATCCTTAAGAAACCCGCAGCCTGTTCAAAGGTCTTCGGTCCTATCCCCTTGACCTTTTTCAATTCAAGTATATTATTAAACCTACCATTTTCATCCCTATAGGAAACAATTTCCTCAGAATTTTTCTTGCTAAAACCGGCAATGTATCTCAAAAGTGAAACGCTGGCTGTGTTAAGGTCTGCACCGACAGCATTGACCGAGTCCTCCACAACACCCTGCAGGGTTTCCTCAAGCTTCTTTTGGTTTAAGTCATGCTGGTACTGGCCAACACCAATGTGTTTAGGCTCAATCTTCACAAGCTCAGACAAGGGGTCTTGGATTCTTCTACCAATGGAAACTGCCCCTCTGATGGAAACATCAATGTCCGGAAATTCCGCCACACCAACATCCGAAGCAGAGTAAATAGAAGCACCTGCCTCGTTGGTTATGATGTATTGGACATCCTTGTCAAGCATTCCCAACATCTTTGCCACAACAGCCTCTGTTTCCCTTGAAGCAGTCCCGTTTCCTATGGAAATCACATCCACATCATACTTCTTTATCAAAGCGGACATGGTCTTAATCGAACCCTCAACATCATTCTTAGGCTCTGTCGGGTAAATGGTCTTGTAGTCAAGGAGCTTACCTGTTTCATCCATAACAGCCAGCTTGCAACCGGTCCTGAAGCCGGGGTCAATGGCAAGGACTCTCTTGTCTCTTAAAGGCGGCTGCATTAATAAAGGCTTTAAGTTCAAGGCAAAGACCTTAATAGCCTCCTCTTCTGCCATTTCAGTAAGGGAAGTCCTAAGCTCCCTCTCCACAGATGGTAGGAGCAGCCTCTTCAAACCATCCTCAACAGCCAAGGTCTTGTAGTTTCCCGGTATCTTTATCCTGTCCTTAACCAAGTCTATAGTAATTTTTTCTATAATATCAATTCTCTCAGAAATCAACTTAACACGGAGGAACTTCTCCTTTTCTCCCCTGTTTATGGCAAGTACCCTGTGGGAAGGGATTTTGTTGTATGGTTCATTGTAGTCGTAATAGTTCTCGTAAACCGACTTTTCTTCCTCATCTACAGCCTTAGTCTCGATAAGACCGTGTTTGATAAGTATATCCTTAACTGTTTCTCTTATATCAGCGTCATCAGAAACCTCTTCAGCAACAATATCCATGGCAAACTGAATTGCCTCTTCACGAGTCTTGACTTCCTTTTCCTCAGAAATAAAAGTATCTGCCAGTTGTAAAAATTCATCACCGGTTGGACTTTCAGTAGTAATAGCCTGAGCCAGTGGAGCCAAGCCCTTTTCTTTGGCAATGGTCGCCCTTGTCCTTCTCTTCTTTTGGAAGGGCCTGTAAAGGTCAGCCACCCTTTGCAGTGTTTCCGCCTTCATAATCTCTGCACAGAGCTCCTCTGTGAGTTTGCCCTCCTCGTCTATTAGTCTGATTGCCTTTTCCTTTTCTTCCTCTAAATTTCTTAGGTAAGAAAGCCTTTGCTCCAGCTCCCTTATAACAATATCTTCCATTGAGCCTGTTTCTTCCTTTCGGTAACGGGCAATAAAAGGAACAGTGTTCCCCTCATCTATTAACCTCACCACATTTTGAACATTCTTAAGCTTTAAGCCTAATTCCCTTGCAATAATCTCTTCAATCACCAATATCCCTCCTGGCAGATATTTTATCACAATAAAAAAGAGATTTCAATTATGATTGATTGAATTCTCTTATAAATTCTTTATTAAACTAAAATGGGATAAGAGAAGAATAAGATAAACAATTTCTATCCCTTCCTTGCCACAAAATAATACCTGTGAATTTGCCCCTTGATTACACCATCTCTTTCAAGAATCTCCTGAGCCTTAAAGAGATTATCCTTGAACTTTTCCACAGAAAAATAAGGGAACTCCCAATCTATTATCCTTGCAAACCATACCAAGGCTCCCACATCATAAAACTCAATCGGTCTAAAGGCCTCCCCTTCCTCTAAAATCTCAAAACCCTTATCTATAAATTCCTTGCCTGCATATTTCAAATATGCATTAGGATATTGAACTTCAAAGTCCCCCATAAGGAGTTCAACAAGGTCTTTATCATTCTCTGCCCCAACCTGTTGGGTTAAGAAAAGTCCACCATCCTTTAAGAGCCTTTTGACTACATCAACACTATATGCCCCGTGCCTGTTGGTTATAACATCAAAATATTCATCATCAAAAGGAAGTTTGTCTCCACCGTCAGCAGGTCTGAAGTCAATTCCCATTGGTAAGAGCTTATCCTCACAGACCTTTATGTTAGGCTCATATCCCTCAATGGCAGAAGTAAGCTTTGGGTCATGGTTGAAAGTCAGAATAAATTCCCCTCCACCCGTTTCCATATCCAACAGCCTATCGTCCTCCTTGAGATACTTCTTGATTATATCCCCGAAGTCCCAAGGCAGGTCATCCTCCTCCCTGTACCTGCCGGAGATGTGACTGAAGTCCCAGCCGTGAATGTGGGCAATTTTTTCTTCGTAAAGCCAATTATCCAATAAGTCTTTTTTATTTTCCATAATTAATCCCTCAAAATTTCAAGTGTAATTAGAATATCATCCAAAGTTTTACCTTCCGTATTATATTCCTCATCTAAGGCAATCTGTGATAAAAAGGCTGCTCCTCCCTTGTTGGAAATTGGATACAATCGATATAACTGCTCACCCTTTATATCCTTAATTTGAAAATTTTGAAAGCCCGATACCACACCTTCAAAACCATCTATATCTAATTCAAAGGAGTCTATTTCCTTTTCATGGTATGTCCAACTATCATCATTTGCTTCCAAAGACCTTTCCATTAAGATTAATTTAACCTTATCCTTGGAAGCCTCAGCTATAATATCAGGATATTTCCCTTCTTCAGGCCTAATTTCAAAAGAGTCTAAATGCACCCACTTGTGAGTCTCCTTGTCTGTATTATAAATTCTAAAGACCAGCTTTTCATAATCCACATTATTAAAACCATAGCCCAAGTTCGCCTTGTATTCTAAGTCTTTCCCTCCACAACCAGCTGAAAAAATAGACAAGATAAATACAAGACATAATATCTTCTTCATCATTATTTTTCACCCCTTAATTTATTTCCATATGATAGATTATAGCATATGAAATGGGAATTATTAACAAATTTTACTTACTTTCTTCAGTTTATTATTACTGAGACAGTCCTGTTTACAAAAACTTAAAGCCTCAAACAATTTCTTAATAAATACCCATTTTTTTCTTTTATTTATCTGAATAGTAAGAAGTCTGCAAAATATAGCCCCCCTTTGTTCTGAGTCAGTTGAACAGAAAGCGGAAACAATAAAAGACGATGTTTCCATCGCCTTTAAGAAAAGGTACAGCTTGTTATAATATCCTCTAAATCACATCTGAATATTGTTGTAAATTGCCAATCCATAATGTAATTCCTGCTAGCTTTCATCACCTAAAAGCCATCTAGAAATATCGTAAACACGAATACCTTCCATGATAGTCATTGGGTGTTTTGTATTGGCAATTATAATTTTTGGATATGCATCCCTTATCGAAAGAAGTGGAGCTAGCTCGCGTTCTAATGTCTTTTCTCTGCTAACATCGTCAGATACCTGTATATAGATTTTTTCACTGGCTTTCATAGCAACAAAATCTATCTCTTTTTCATATAATTTCCCAACATAAACTTCATAGCCTCTCCTCAGTAATTCAATAGCCACAATGTTTTCATAAACACGCCCATAATCCATGTTCTTTTTACCGAGAATAGCCGACCTAAATCCATGGTCAACCAAATAATATTTTTCAATTGTTGATAAATAAGCTTTTCCTTGGACATCATACCTATCTACCCTATAGAATAAAAAAGCATCTGTCATATGGGAAATATGCTCACCAACAGTCTTGTGATTAATCTTTTGCTTATTGCTAGTGAGGGTATCTGCAATATTTCTGAAGGAAGTTAAATTAGAAATATTTGAAAGCATAAAATTTCCAATCTGCTCTAATTGCATTACATCCCTTACACCATGTCTTTCTACCAAATCTCTCAACAGAATTGTTTCATATACATTCTTTAAGTATGCCTTCCTATCGAAGTCATTCTCATATACATATAAACCTGACATTCCACCTATCTCAGTATATGCCTCAAAAGCTTCAATAATATTCTCAATTTCAAAATACTCACAAAACTCTGCAAAAGAAAAGGGGAAAAGCTCAATTTCTATTGTTCTACCTGTGAACAAGGTTGCTAGGTCACTGCTTAGTAAAAAAGCATTGGAGCCTGTTAGATAAATGTCATATTGCCTTTTAGAATGGAGACTATTAATGGTTTTCTCAAAACACTTACATAGCTGAACCTCATCTATAAACAAATAATTTCTTTCATCTTTAACATATTCACCTTCAATAAAATTATTAAGTTCCCGATAATCCAAATAATCTTCATTATTTAAATCCTGTAAATCTAAAAAGATAATATTGGCACTTGCCTCTACTTGTTTAATATAATCGATATAAGATTTGAGTAATTCTGATTTTCCGGAACGGCGTATCCCAGTTATAATTTTTATGTCCGGAGTATCCTTTAAACCTATAAGTCTATCCAAATATTTTTTTCTTTTAATTAATTTCATAAACTCACCTGCCCAAGTCTATTTTACTCTTTATATTTCCCAAAGTCAACTTTTTCTAGTTTTTGGGAAGTATGTATGTTTTGTAAAGCATTTATTATGTTGATGTAATTAATTATTGAGATAGTCCTCTTTATCCACTTTTCCAAACTCCCACTTGAGACCCTTCAACATCAGTTGAACAGAAAGTGGGAATATAAATTTCCCCATAAATTTATCAAAAAAACAGAGAGGTCTCCCTCTCTGGACTCTAATGTTTCGCCTTTTAGATGCTGGTAGCAAGACACCATAACTTTTAAGCTTAAAAATATAATTTATCCCTATAAAGAACAACTGCTTCTTGTTCCTTATACCTTTCATTAAAACTCTTAGTTTCAAAAAAAAGTCATAAAGAGGTTTTCAACTGGATAAATAAACTTTTCCCTTTTCCCTTTAGAGCCTATCCCCTCAAAAATATCTTTTGTTCTTGGAACAGTTTCATCAAAATCTATCAATCCCATTTCAGACATAACTATTCTTAAACCCTTAATCCATTCTCCCGAATATGGATTTAACAAGTATTGCTTTGATGTCTTTTTTTCTAATTCATACAGGTTATATTTATTCATAACTTTAACTAGGTCATTTTATAAGAATTGAGAGCCTTCTAATGATTTAATATCAAGTTCTCCTTGCCCCTTTTTTATAAATTCAGACTCTTTTATAAACCGGTCTTTAATTTCGTTCTTCAGATTTTTTATGTTTCCCTCTGTTTTTATTAAATCTTCTTCTTTTCCTTTTATTATCAGATTTTCCGAAAACTTTTCACATGTCTCCTCAATAATTTCTACTTCTTTCTGTGCTAGTTTCTTTGATTCCAATTCAAACTGAAAAGATGAAATTGATTCCGCTGGCATCTCCCAAATTTCCCCCTTATCTTCAAAGTCTGTTATCCTCCAAATGAACATAGCACTTTCAGGGTCATACTTTTCAATAAAACCTGGAGTCCTTCTCCCATCTAAAACTCTTCCTACATTACCTGAAACTAAGTGGCTATAATTCCCAACTTCAAAGTATTTATCAGAAAGTTTATTTTCATCTTGTTGATGTATTGACATAAGTTTACCTCCATTTTTACAATTCATTACTTGACATAAAATTTAAGTATAAGTTCAGCTTATCTCACCTCTGAATAATACTTTTGATTAGGACTTGTCGGTTTGTCGGGAATCGTTGGATATAATAGTCCACCTTTAATTAAAGGATTCAGTCTTTCCTTTCTAAAATAATCCCTCTTTTGATTTACCGTTTTAAAACTGTTACTTATTTAATAATAGATTGTATAGACTGATATGTTTATGCGAACATTCCTCAGAACTTTAAGGCTCTTAACCATTCAGATTTAAAGTTTCTTAATGAGCTATATCTTTGTTCATTGATATCTATTAGAAAGTCTGTAATCTGTTCAAAAATATTTAATTTATCTTCTATAGAAAGAGACATTATCCTTTCATGTGAGCTAGGGAAACTTCTTCCCATACAGGCACCATTTGCCCACTCAAAAATCATCGCTAATCCATTCCCTATTTCTTCTGATTTAATATATTTGACCAAAGATTTATGTTTTATACTTTCATAGGTTTTAATTGAATTTTTCAAAGCCGTTATTGCATCAGTCTGCTTTCCTTTGTATGCTACAGTTGGACCACCTGCAAATTTAATAAATAAATCCCTTATTCCATCATTGACTCCAAAGCAAATATTTCCGGAATCTTGCTTATCAAAAACCTTAAATACCCTTCCATATTTCTTTAAAAAACCAAAATCAAAATACTCCGCCATCTTAAACCTGATGCCATTTATCTCTTGATAAATCAATTAGAAATCATCCTTCCGCAATAAGTTTAAATTTCAAGTCCTATTTTTGTTTCCTGTTTGCTACAATTTTACTCTATTTTAGTTCCTTCTTTTGTATCCAATACTTTATATCCCAAAGAAACTAATTTATTTCTTAATTCATCACTCATTTTATAATCTTTATTTCGCCTTGCTTCGTCCCTTTGTGCGATTATAATCTTGACTTCTTCTGTTATTTCTTTTACTTCTTCTTTCACATCACTTAAATTTAATCCTAAAATTTCATCAAATAGAAGAACTGTCCTATACTTGTCTCTGTCATTTACTTCAGAATCAGAAAGCATATTCCATAAAAGACCCAAAGACTTAGAAACATTTAAATCATCAAATAAAGATGTAAAGAATTGAAGGGTATACTTCTCATTAAACTTGCCGTCTGCATTTGCTGATTTTTTTAATTCTAATACCTTTTTGTATAATCTGGAAAGTGAAGTTTTAGCCGAGTCCATCCCTTCCCATTTGAATACTAATTGTTTATTATATCCGGCGTTCAAACAGTAATATCTATAAACTATCGGGTCATAGCCCTTTTCTATTAAGCTATTTATAGTTAGGTAATTATCAGAAGACTTGCTCATTTTCTCATTTCCTTCTAATATCAACCAATCAGTATGAAACCAATAATTAACCCACTCGTGTTCAAGATAAGATTCACTCTGTGCAATTTCATTAGTATGATGAACCTTAACATGCTCGCTTCCACCACAGTGAATGTCAACATATTCTCCCAGATACTTTATAGCCATTGCTGAACATTCAATATGCCATCCGGGAAAACCAATGCCCCAAGGAGAAGGCCATTCCATCTGTCTATTCTCCCCATCCTTTGAAAACTTCCATAAGGCAAAATCTGTAATGTTTTTCTTTTCATCATTCACACCGATTCTTGCACCCGATTGAAGACCTTCAACATCAATCTGACCAAAATCAGCATACTTAGGGAACTTGCTTGTATCAAAATATACTCCGTCAGAAGTCTTGTAGGTATAGCCTTTCTCCTCTAATCTTTTAACTAGCTGTATTTGCTCATCAATATGTCCGGTAGCCGGCGTAAAGATAGTGGGCTCTGTTATATTTAAATATTTCATATCCCTTCTGAACTCATCGAAATAGTATTTAGCTATCTCCCAAGCATCCATGTTCATTTCCTTAGCTGACTTTTCCATCTTATCTTCGCCCTCATCAGCATCAGAAACAAGATGGCCAACATCTGTAACATTCATTATGTGTTTGACCTTATATCCATACATCATCAATACACGCTTTAATATGTCTTCGGATATATATGTTCTTAAATTTCCAATATGTGCATACTTATAAACAGTTGGCCCGCATGCATATAATCCTATTTTACCCGGTGTAACAGGAACTATTTCTTCAACTTTTCTACTTTTAGTGTTATAGATACAAAATTTAAGGTCCTGCTCTTTAATAAAAGAACTTATATCTGTTACTTTAAATTCATCATTTCCAGCTATAGTCTTACCAAGTAAAGATTTGTTATTACTATCCATATTTACCCTCCTTTATATTAAAAAAAGCTATGCATTTTGCGCATAGCCCTTCTCTAAGTTTTAAGTACTGATGGCAAAGTTTTTTGAGCACTTATGCCATGCATAACTGCCCTATATTCAGTTCCCATAACAGCAACAACATATTAAATTGATTAAAGATGCTCTTCTCATATTTATCACCTAATTGATATTATAGTAATATAAATTACCTTAAAATGCAATACAAAATTGAATACTTAATCTTCAGAAATGAAATTTAAAATTCATATCTTGTATTGCTTTTTATAACTTCAACTACATTTTCTATTCTACACTCCATTTCCAAATAAACCTTTTCAACAGTCTACAAATTTACATAAGAATTTTTACTCATTCTTGCTATAACATCGCTAGTAATGTTTGCAGCTCTTTTGAAGATGTATAAAATATTTGCACTTATTTGTGTCTAAACCATTGACTGTAGTCTGCTGTTTTCTTCCGGTTTTTTTCATTTTCAGATTCTCCTTTTTAAATTTTAAGTTAAATTACTATGTTTGATTTTTTTCTGTTTTAAGTTATAATTTTATATTATAGTAAGAGTAGGAAAGGACTGTGTATAATGTATTTTGGAGCTAATACTCTTTTATTTGTGATACTTGTAATCATACTCACATATTCAATTTCAAAGATATCTAATATTCTCAGATTGAACTACAGGTTCACTACTTTCATAATGATTTTTTCCGTTATTTCACTTGGTTTTCTCTACCAATACCTATACTTTCTAAAGATAAATGCAGTTTCTGCAAATGGAGAAAATTACAAAATTAAAGAGGCTTTTTTTACTACTCTTTTAATGATGATGGAAGTGCAAATGTAGAACATAAATTACTATTTGAAGAAAATAAGAACTCCGGTAGGAAAAGTTCTCTATCCTATATTTTTTATGAAATAAGCGATATAGATATTTTGAAAATTTCACTTGATAAGAGCTTGATTAACCCTTCGATTTCGAATATTCCTAATACTTATGAATTTAAAACTGATGACAATAAGAATGTGCTAACTGTTCATCTTCCGTCCTATAACCCTTCAAAAGAGATGAGCTTATCTATCAGTTATTCTGTTAAAAATGCCTTTCGGAAAAATAATAATAATTTGCTTTATTACAACACATTTTTCTCAGACAGAACAGATTCTACTTTTAATACTAATGTAAAGGGTAATATTAGCTTCCATTATCCTGAAAATGCCATAAGAACTTTTGGAGCCAACTCTAAAGATTTTTGGGTGAATGAAGGAAAACAAAAATTTATTAGTAATAGACTTCAAAAACAAACTTCCCTATGAGAAAAATCTTTTTTCAAGATTTAGCGATTGGATAAAATTATACGACCCTGTAAGTTATGATAAAAGCTATATCAAAGACTTTTCTTTAACTACAAGGCTCGATTTTCGCAAGCTTCATTTAAGAAAGAATTGTGCTCCTATCCAGATGAATTAAGCGATAAAATGTATTCAACTTTAGAGCTAAAATTATTAAATAAAGAAAACAATGAGAAATTTTCGGATTTTATATTTATACTAGGTGTTTTTAAAACTTCTTGGTTTCATGGAAATAGTCTATTTTTGTTCATATCATTTCCTATGATTTATTCATACTATAAAGAACAAAAAGAGAAAGAGTATAATCTCTACCCTTTCTCTGAAGTCTTTCCAAAAAGAAAAAGTAGGAACTATTCCCAAGACAAGAGATAGTAATAACATAATAATAAAGGCCTGCTCTTCCTTTATTTTACAAGATTTTACAAAATCCATAAACAGGTCCTGTAATTTTTCTACTGTCTTCTTTCTCCTGTTAGGCTGTTCAATTTCCATACTGCATTCAAGCAAATAGCCATCACTTAAGCTTGTAAAGTATGATACTTTATAATATTTCTTGTTATACATTTCAGCCTTATCGGTAAATATTCCTAATTGTATAGTTTAAAAGTTTATAACTTATTACCATTTTTTTTCTCATTGAATTTTCCTAGATGAATTGCCCTCCGAATCAAGGCTAAGGTCCATCTCTTCCATTTCTATGATCTCTCCATCCACAAATTTCAATATCATGGTATCTTTCATTTCCGGATGAAAGACGGGTGTCACATATAAATAAACATCTCCCGCCCTTTCTTCTATCTTCAATAAATTTGCATCGTGTAAGCATGGCAATTCTTTTATATGGTCTGGTATTTCTTCCTTAAATAAATTTTCTTCTGCCAGCTTTTTTGCCTTGTTTGCAATAGCCTCACTTTCTTCACAAATTGTTTTTAAATATAAAACGGTAACTTTTCAGCTACCGTTTCAAAATTTTTGATTAAATTTTGTAGCATTGGAACCAACAAGCTATACTCCCTCTTTTATTATTTCTCAGGTGCCGGTGCCTTTACTACTATTAGTTCTAAAACATCTTCATGAAGATTTCTTACATTCATTTTAGTTTTAAAAGGAATTTTTAACATGCTTCCTTTTTCATATTCATGCGTTTCTTGTTCACCAAGACCTATGGATAATTTTCCACGCACCACAGTCATATAAACCCCCTTGGCATTAGAGTAATGTTCAGGAAGGGAATCCCCTTTCTTTAAAATCATGTGCATATAGTGAATGTTTTCATCCATCAATACCTTTTCAATTACTTTTTCATCCCCTTGGGTTAACTTAAAAACTTGTTCAATCATAATAATCCTCCCTTATTAAAATATTTATTCTTTAGTATAGTTTATAGCTCTTGTCTATACAATCAGTCCCTAAATTCCAATCAAGGCCTTAATATCATCTTCAACTCCACTAATTCCGGCTATGCCAAAATTTTCTACCAGAACATTCACCACATTTGGAGAAAGAAATCCCGGTAGGCTTGGCCCCAGATGAATATTCTTAACACCTAAATATAATAGGGCTAATAATACAACTACAGCCTTTTGTTCATACCAAGCTATGTTATAAACTATAGGAAGTTCGTTCACATCTGCCAGTCCAAAGACTTCCTTTAACTTTAATGCTATAAGTGCCAGAGAATAGGAGTCATTGCATTGACCTGCATCTAAGACTCTTGGTATTCCTCCGATATCCCCAAGGTTAAGCTTGTTATACCTGTACTTAGCACAGCCTGCTGTTAGGATAACTGTATCCTTAGGAAGGGCTTGAGCAAAGTCTGTGTAGTAGATCCTTGTCTTGTGCCTTCCATCACAACCTGCCATAACAACAAACTTCTTAATAGCTCCGGACTTGACAGCTTCCACTATCTTGTCTGCCAATTGAAAGACTTGATTATGGGCAAAGCCACCAACTATTGTTCCTGTCTCTATTTCCTTAGGTGGAATACATCTCTTTGCATGTTCAATAATTTGGCTGAAGTCCTTTTCTTCTCCAATTCCCCCTTCAATATGCTTGCATCCGGGATAGCCAACTTCGCCGGTTGTGTAAATCCTGTCCTTATAACTGTCACTTGGAGGAACTATACAGTTTGTTGTCATAAGGATTGGGCCATTGAAACTTTCAAACTCTTCCTTTTGCTTCCACCAAGCATTACCATAATTGCCTGCAAAGTTTTCATATTTCTTAAAGGCTGGATAGTATTGGGCTGGCAACATTTCTCCATGGGTGTAAACATCCACACCTGTACCTTGTGTTTGTTCCAAAAGCATCTCCAAGTCTCTCAAGTCATGGCCGGAAATCAAGATGGCAGGATTTTTTCTAACCCCAATATCAACGCTTGTTATCTCAGGATTTCCATAGGTCGAAGTGTTTGCCTTGTCAAGTAGGGCCATTCCTTTTACACCGTATTCTCCTACTTCTAAGGTCAGCTTCACAAGGTCATCAACTGTTAAAGAGTCGTCCAGTGTCTTTGACAAAGCCTTTTGAATAAAGGCATCAACTTCTTTATCATCGGCAATCAAGACATTGGCGTGGTGGGTGTAGGCTGACAGTCCCTTTAAGCCATAGGTAATAAGTTCCCTAAGGCTCTTTATGTCCTCATCACCTGTCCTTAATACTCCAACTTCTTTCGCCTTTCCTTCAAATTCATCTTCTGTCCCATTCCAAAGGGCAGCCTCCGGCAATTTAGAAGAGTCCTTTACATTCTTTAATAGCTCTTCCTTAACCTTTAAACTTTCTTTAACCCTCTTTATTATATCCCCTTCGTCAAAGTTGGCATTGGTAATAGTTTTAAATAGGTTGGCTGTGATTAAGTGGTTACCTTCCTTTGATACCTTAAAGCCCTCTGACCTTAACTGTGTAGTAATTGCTGAAATCCCCCTAGATACATCAATTAGTAGGTCCTGCATATTAGCAACTTCCGGCCTCTTTCCACAAACTCCAACCTTTGTACACCCCTTGTTACCTGCAGTTTCTTGACATTGAAAGCAAAACATATTATTTTCCATTTTTATACCTCTTTTCTGTTTTTAAAATATTTCTTAGCAAACTCCATATTTTGGACCGTTTCCAAAGTTCCCAGATACTTGCCCTCTTCATTCCTCACTGCCATATATGATATATAAAGGGTTTCTCCGTTCTTTTCCATCCATAGGTTAACCGAATCCGACTCTCCCTTTTTAAAGCCCTCAACTATCATCTTGACCTTGTCTGCAATCTTCTTAGGGTGACAGGAGAATACATCCCTACCTATTGACATGTCCGGTCTTTTAAAGACCTTTTCTCCCCTGTCATAGTACCTATTAATATTATTCTCATCTATAAAGGTCAGCTCCATTGGTATAGTATTTAAGACCCATTCAATCTGGTCCTTCTTCATATGGCCTGAACCTAAGGTAATATACTCATCCTCCCCAATGTTTTCTACATAATCTCTGGCAAGTTTGCCCCCAATGGTCTTAAGGTCTTCCCTCTTTGCCTCAGCCTCGCCCCATAGAGGATAGCCTTCCAAAATAGTTTCATAGGCCGGCATCTCATAGTAAATCCTCATCCACTCTTCCTCTGTAAAATTTTTTAGGCAAAGCGGGAAAAGAATGTTGTTTTCTTTATATACCATTTCTTCTGCACGAGTTAAGACTGCCTCAAGCCTTTCCCTTGAGTCTTCGCCAGCTTTTTGTGCCAAAAGCCTTAACTCATACCTGATTTCATCGTCCACTCCCCACATTACATTGGATGGTCCTGTGTAACCATAAGTCCTATTAAGAAGTGGGTAAATCAAGTCCCCCTTCCTTTGGTAGTGAAGGGAAATTCCTCTTAAAGCTCCAACCAGTTCAAGAACTTCTTTACTATCAATGTTCTTCCTTGCATCTTCAATTAAGCTGATAATTTTCTCGTTTTCATCCATGAAAACCCTTGCCGGATGCCCCTTTCTTAGCTTTGGACTCTCTCCCTCTTTGGATAGGGACTCCATTACAGCCCTTTCTGCATTTGCTATTTGTTCATCCTTGGTCTTACCATGGAACAATGCCGAATGGACATCACATAGCTTTTGAACTTCCGAAATCGGAGTCCCTTGGCTAATCAATTCTTGCTCAGCCTTGGCAATTTCTCCCGCATCTACAGATTCAAAATTTTCTACAAAGTCTTTTCTTACACTTTCCAAGTCCTCACCTTCAGTCAAACGACCAATAAATGACTTTAATAATTCTATTCTTTCCTTATCCATTTCTATTCCCTCCTTAGGTACTTAGGGGCGGTTCTTTTTTAACCACTTTCCCTATGACCCTTATTATTCCCTTGCCTTTCTGTCCATATAATACTATAATTATTTCAAAGTGTATGTTGCTATAGCAACCAAAGGAGGCTATTATGAAAAATATTTCTTCAGCCTTGTTTAAGGGCTTTACAGATGAGGAATACGATGAACTTTTTGCCTGTGGTGGTTTGAGGGAAGAGTCATATAAAAAAGAAGACTATATTTACATGCAAGGATATAAGGCGACAGATATTGGCATGATAATAGAAGGGAGTGTAAATATCCAAAGTACAAATTACTGGGGGGACACGATTTTGCTTTCACAAAAGAAGAAAGGTCAAATATTTGCAGAGGCCTATGCCCTTAGTGGTGAAGACCTCTTGGTTGATGTGGTGGCTACAGAAAAAACAAGTGTCCTTTTCATAAAGGCAAGCTGTATCTTCAACTGCTACAAGAGGGCCAGGTCTTGGCATGAAAAGATAATAAATAACCTGCTCCTGATTTCATCGAAAAATAATCTTGCCTTGTCTGAAAGGATTTTTCAAACTTCCTACAAGAAGATTAGGCCAAAGGTCTCAGCCTACCTTTCAGCCCTTGCCATAAAAAATAAGTCAAATGAATTTTATATCCCCTTTGACCGCAATGAGTTGTCAGACTATTTAAATGTAGACAGGTCTGCCCTTTCAAGAGAACTTATGAACATGAAAAAGGAAGGTTTAATTGAATATAAGAAAAATCATTTTATTTTATATAGGAATTTGGAGAATTAAATATTGGTCCTTCTTTATCCACTTTCCAAGCCTTCCACTTAAGACCATTCAAGATCAATAGACCAGTAAATAATTCCCTTTTATCATTATAGAAAAAAGAAAAAGCAGTAAATCATTTACGATTTACTACTTTTAAATTAAATATTTTAAACTTCGCACATCATCATTAGAGATTTTAATTTGAGAATAGTATAAGTAACCCAAGAGAATACCATCACCATCATATTTAAGTTTACTAAATTGCTTCAAATAATTAAATAATTCTTCAGCCTCAGTAATAAATACATTTATGTCATACAAAATCAAATTTCTATAATTTTTGGGAAATAGCCATTTTCTAGATTGATATCTCCATACAGTGTAAAATCACTTCCAAGCCTCCGAGTTTACATTTTTTATAACTATAGACTCAATAACATATTAACTTCATGGCAATCAGGCTCTTCCACCACATCAGTTTCAACAAAGCCGACCTTCTCATATAAGCCTTTAGCAACTTCGTTTCCGAAAATGTAGCTTGTTGATATTTCAGTTGCCTTGTAGTCCTTTTTCATCAAGGATAACAAGACCGTAAGCGACCTCTTTCCAAGTCCCATCCCTTGATAATCCTTATCTATGGCATAGTTCCAAAGAAAAAACTTTCCCTTGTCATATTTCTTAAAGATAGCAAAGCCAATAAGGTCATCCTTATAAAGAATGTCAAAGGCAATGACCTCCTCCTTTTCACAGGCTTTTTTAATCCTTGCAGGACTTGAAATCTGTCCAAGCTGACCCTCTTTAATATTTACCTTTATCTCCTTTGACGGCTTGAAAATAATATCCATAATCTCCCCACACCTTAATAAATTTTTTACCCTTCAACCAAGTCCCTTGCCTTAATGGTTAGGTATATATCCTTGACACCGCCGTCAACAAATGTATTCAACAAAAAGTGAAATTCAAAGTGGTCCCCCTTGTTATGTGTCTCTTGATACGAAAAAGATGTTGATGAATAACCTCTCGAATCCACTTCAAGGTTCATTTCTTCTTTTTCTAAATACTCTCCTCCAACAAACTTTAAAATAATTGGGTCTTTTGTGTGCAAATAACATTCCGACCTTATGTATAAGAAAATATCCCCTTCTCTTTCCTCAAGCTTTATAAGGTTTGCATCGTGTAGTAAGAGCAAATCATGCATATGGTCCGGTATCGCCTGACTATACAAATTTTCATCTGCAAGCCTATCAACCTTCCTTACAAATTCCTCATTTTCATCGCTAATCTTTTTTAACTTATCATAAACATCTCTTGGTAGATAATAAAGTGCAATTAACCTGTTATCGACACTTTCATAGACCCAGTCCGGAAAATGGTACTTTGCTTCCAATGCCATATTATAATTTATCTTAAAAAGTTCCCTTGCCTCTTCTTCATCAAAAGGTCCCCTGTTTTCAAATTCTTCCATATCTCGCTTAAAGCTTTCTTCCTTATATTTATTCCATTCTTCCAAGCTTTCCGGATTTCTTAAATCATACTCATAACCCTTTTTGTCCACATCCCCTATCAACACATCCTTTAGAGCCAATTCCAAATCTCCAAAAATTCCATATATTTCAACGGGAGGAGTATCATAGGCTCGCCTTTCTTCTTCAATAAATTCCCCCTCCATCTTCTTATATAAGTCTTCGATATCACTGTCCCTTAAATCATTTTCAATAGCCTCATACTTATCCACAAGACCTGTATACTGCAAAGACTCTGCATATTCCTTTGTAAAATATTTCATTCCTCTCTCCTTGTTTTATTAGTACAACTTCACCGGCTTCATTTCTATCCTTTCTATACAAGCAAACAATTCGCCCTCCAAGCTAATGGTATCCGGCTCAAAGTGCTCTTGAATTATTGCACCCCGAAGCTTTAGACCATGTTTACCTACTGTCATTTCCGGCTTATTCCTAAAAAATATAGTTGAACTTTCATCCCTAACTTTCGGCTTGGAATCTAAAAAGGAAGAGGAATAAAAGTCCAGCTGTAGGTCTTCGGTCACTTCATAATCTATATACATATAAGACTTGCCCTTAGGACAGACTTTTTCAAGAACCTCCCAAGTGTCCTCCTTCATTTTTTCAAATTCTTCTATGGTCACATACTTTAAAGCCTTCCTCTTATATTCCTCATCTTCAAACATATCCTCAAGTTCTTTCCAAATATCAACCAAGTAGACATTATTTATATAGGAGCTTACCTCCCTTCCGTCAGAGAGCCTAAAACTTATTTCATCTTCCCTTCCGCAAGTGAGGCTAAGGGGAAGCTCTAAAATTTCCTCTCTATTCACTATCCCTTTCAACTTCAAAATCCATAGCTTCCTCCTATTCGAAATTTATAACCACGACTTCCGGCGGATTGTAAAATCTGGGTATAATGGTTGACTCCCTGCTTAGTCCCCTGCTGACAATTAGCCTGTAGCTGCCAAGGTCATTGACTCCCACTGTGTACTTGGGAAACAAGCCTTGGTTTGGTGCCAGCAAGCCCCTCTCTAAAATAACCGGTAGCCTCCACTGGCCTCCGTGGGCATGTCCTGAAAAAACATAATCAAGATCCAGCCTGTCATAGTCCATAAGCCTTTCCGGTCTGTGGGCAAGTAGGAAGGTCAGCTTATCAGAGTGGACCTTCTCTAAATCCATAAGCTGCCTATTATATTCTCCGCCAATTTCCAGGTCGTCAAGACCCATAATAAGGATTTCATTTCCATTAATCTCAATGCTCTCCCCATTGCCCTCCAAGACCTTTATCCCGAAGGCTCTTATCCTATCTTTTATATAATCATACTTTTGCGACCATATTTCATGGTTGCCGGTTACATAAAAGGTCGGAGCAAATTCTGCAATTTTTTTCACTGTCCAAAAGCCAAGTTCCATAGGCAGGTCGTCGTCTATAATATCGCCGGAAAGTAGGATTAAGTCAGGTTTTTCGCTAGCAATCTTATCCAAGACTTCCCTCTGCCCCTCTCCATACTTGCAGCTGTGGGTATCCGTTATCAGAATTACTTTAAATCCCTTCTTTAGCCTCTTGTCCTCAATGTAATAAGTCGTTGTTATAACTTTATTGTTAAGACCTATAATGATAAAAACAATAAGAACAAGCAAGGCGATAAGGTAAATTATTTTAATTTTTAATTTCATAAGTATCCTCCGTGAATTCTACTAATCTTCTCACATTTAATTCTATGATATCCCGGCCTTAGTTGCAAGTTAAAAATTTATAAAAAAAGAGCCCACTACAATTGTAACCGGCTCATAAGTTCTTAAATCAATAACCCAAACTTCGGATTTAGAAAACCCTTTTTGCCCCTCCCGTCATTGCAAGGACTTTAGTCCAAAGTAATCCATAAGTATTTGCCTTATAACTGGATTGCTTCGCTTCGCTCGCAATGACGATGTGCGAAGTTTGAATCAATAATATAATTTTTTCTCTAAGTAGCTGAATCATTTAGTAAAGGTCATAGCAAGTAAGAATAATAAATAAAGTATAAATAGTCTAACCGGTCCATCTGCCGATACAAAGGCAATAGAAACAGCAAGAAGACCAATCAGAATAATTAACATTGATTTCTTATTCTTCAATATATCGTAAATCATAGGCAAAACTCCTTTCACTTATTATGGTGTTTTTTTATATAACACTTTAAACCAATACACAAGATTTATTTTACCTTTCACGGTTGTCCACAACTTCACCATAGGTAAATATTATAAGCCCAATCCAAATAATTACAAAGGAAATGAACTGGGTCTTATCGAAGCCTTCTTTAAAGAGGAATATCCCCAATATCAGTGCAATTGACGGGGATATGTACTGGGTAAGCCCTAGGGTTATCAGTGGAATTTTATTAGCTCCATAGGAAAATAGCCCCATGGGAACTGCCGTTGCAAGTCCTGAAAATAATAGGAGTCCGAACTTCCCTCCACCATAAATAAGACCGCCCTGACCTGTCCCCTCCAAATAAAAAACAACCAGCAAGGCAATAGGTGCAATAAAAACTGTCTCATACAAGAGGGACTGGAAGGGATTTAGGACAATACTCTTCTTTATGGCTGCATAACCGGCAAAGAAAAGGGCAAGTGCTATGGATATTAAGGGAAGCTCCCTTTTCCCAACTATCATAAATACCAGCCCGATAAAGGAAAATACAATGGCTATTTTTTTATACTTATTTGTCTTCTCCTTGTAGATTACCATGCCGAAAAGGCAAATAATCAGTGGCTCAATGAAGTAGCCAAGACTTGTTTGAATTATAAAACCGGCATTGACGGCGAAGATATAGATACTCCAGTTGGCAGTAAGGAGCAGTCCTGCAAGGGTTAAAATAATCATCTTCTTCCTGTCAACGAAAAAATCTTCAAAGACCCCTCTCAAACTTCTTTCCTTATAAAGGCAAATAAGGAAGCAGGTAAGGGACATAAGAAAAATCCTGTAGAAAATAATTACAGAAGAAGGAATTGGCTTCAGACTGTTCCAATATATGGGCAAAAATCCCCATAGTATAGAACAGGTTATTGTGCTTATTAGACCCTTTCGGTATGTATTTTTATCCATTGTATAACCTCCAGTCTTTTGTGTGTTTATTATACCATATCTATCAGATTTCCTAAAGAAAGTTTCAAATTTAAACTCCACAATTAGAAAAGCCTTCTTGCCCCCGTCATTGCTAGGGCTTTAACCCGAAGTAATACATAATTTAAACTTGGAATGGATTGTTTCCCTTGCTCGCAATGACAATGTGCGAAGTTTGAATTTCAAATTAAAAAGACGATATTTTTACCGCCTTTCTAATGCTCTGCATTTTTTATTTGTCATGCAATTCAATATAGCTATCATTCGCCTCAAGGAGCTTGCAATAATACTCATCATAGCTTTTACTAAACTTCCTTATAAGCGGTATTCCATCTTCATAATACTTATTATCAATCATGTACCCCTTTAGTTTCTCTTGAACCTCTTTCATTGTACTCTTTAAATAATCTTCACTATTTTTAAAGTTCTCATACTCTTCGATAGCTTCTTCATTTTCAAGTAACCAGCCTTCAAAATCTTCAACAGCTTTTACTTTAGCATTGTTCACCTCTTTTAAAAGGCTTATATCAAAAGTTGAACTGACCTCTTCGATCTAGTCTTTCTCCTTGTCAGTCAGTTCAAAGGCTGGCAGATCATCTAAATATTTAACATATTCCCTATAGGCCCCCTCCCCGCCTTCTCTGATTGGCTCATTCAAAAAGGTTGATATGCAAAGAATAACATTTGACCAAAACATCCGGGAAAGGCCCTCTCAAGTCTTTGGTAGAGATTTTCTTCCACTTCAAGACTATTCAACTCGTCGATAATATCATCATTCTCCCCATCCTTAATAAGGCTTTCTAAAATGTTCCTTCTCTTTCCTTCAACTTCCAATTGGTATTCTTTCTTTCGCAAAATTGATGATAGGCTGCTTGTTCCATTGGACATGACTTCTTCGATTTCAGATATGCTTAGTCCAAGCTTGACGGACCTTGAATTACATCCTTGCTTGTCCTTATTTCCCATACTAAAGGGAATTCTTCGTTAAAGCTTATCTCTTGCCTTTCATTGAGTTTTTTTCTCATGCCGGACATATATGAAGTATCCTCTTTATAATCCGGAACATATGACGATATCCCGTTATTGCCCTCCGACTGGACAGCAACCCTCACACCATCAGCAATTGTTTCATAGCCTAAGGCAAGTCGTCCGGTAGAATCTTTAAAGACTTCCTTGCTACTTGAAATACTGTCCCACTTTC
The DNA here is from genome assembly GCA_012520935.1 of Tissierellia bacterium. Lineage (GTDB taxonomy): Bacteria > Bacillota > Clostridia > Tissierellales > Peptoniphilaceae > JAAYNG01. Next base: position 21,197 of record JAAYNG010000057.1, read on the forward strand.
CGTCAACAAGCCTGTAAGTATTAACCTCCATAGACTCTACCCCGTCCTCCAATACAAAGTCATAGATATATTGGTTTACACCCAAGCCAGAAAGCTTCCCTAGCTTCTCTTCTTCATCCGATAAGTTTGCAGCTCTATGTAGATAGTATTGGCTTTTCCACCACAAGCTGTAAAAAAGATTATGCTACAGAAAAAAATAAATATAAAAGTTTTCTTAGCATCTCTCTTTCCCCTTTCGCTAAAATAATTTTTATTCCAAGTCATAATTGGCAGGGCCTGACAAAAGTTCCAACAGTGGCAAGTGCTCTTTATTTTTAAGCAAGGTCTTCAATTCTTCAAAGTCCCCTCCTTCAAAGTCTAAGTCGTCATAGCCGGGTGCCATAGTTGTACCCAATAAAGCCCAGTCCCTTTCCCCATTTGGAAGGACACGGAGTCCAAACCAAGTCCCCCTTGGAACTGTAAATTGAACCAGTTCACCGGCAAGAAGGTCATTGCCAAAGCTTACAACTTGGCTCTCGCCGTTTGGGTATAAGGCCAGCATTTCAACCTTGTCCCCCATATAGAAGTGGAAGACTTCATCACTTGCCAGTCGGTGCATTCTGGAAAAGGCCCTTGTTGTCATTAAAAATAAGATGGCTGTCCCAATGGGCTTTTCTCCCTTCCTTCCAAGAAGTAGCCCTTCCGGTATCCTTTCATCACTTTTATATGTTTGCAAGAAGTAGCCTCCCTCCCCTGTTAAGGCTTCCATTCCAAAATGGTCTGCTATCTCTAAAGCAGTATACTTAGGCATCATTTTCCTCCATTCTTATTTATCATAATATAAGTTGTCTATTGTAATCCAAAGTTTTTAAAGCATCTCTTTTATCCGGGTCATTCTCTTAAGCACCGGATTGCCGCGGTCGCTGGTCGCTCCCTCACGATGGCGTTATTTCAAGCCATCGCGAGCGAAGCGTGGCGATCCAGAGGGTTTTTATTCAGCTCGCTTATTTCTTCCTTGTTAAATTGCCAGACCACATTCAGTACTCGCAATGGCAGCTTACGAATTTTTAATCGTTAATATATACCCATTTCGAGTCATTCATTGCACTTTCATAAACAGCCTGACACAAAACGACATTCCTAGCCCCGTCGCTAAAGGACGGATAGGTTGAATCTTTCCTCTTCTTTCCCTTAGCTATATCTCTATAGAAGTCTTTAAACATAAGTCTATAAGTATCCTCAAAACCTCCGCCGAAGGCAGCTCGAAAGGTTGTAAAGCCCTTTCCTTTCTCGGCAAGATAGAGGTTATTGACCTCTTCACTCTGCCACCATAGGTTTTTCCTTTCACCTGTGACTTCCACAGATAGCATATTAGTTCTGCCCTGGGAAGCTTCCGACAAGACACAGTTTCCAATAAAGCCATCTTCAAACTTAAATGTAATGATGGCAGCATCCTCTGATTCAAGCTTGATTTTTTCTCCCTCCACTTCCTTTGGGTACATCATACCATCAACAAGAGTCCTCTCTGGTGAAAAGGAAGAAAAGGTCGCAGACAGTCCTAGAATTTTATTTCCTGTTAAAAACTGGACTAGGTCCATCCAATGGGAGCCGATTTCTGTCACCGCCCTCATCTTCCCCCCTGTCCTTGTATCATACCTCCAGTCCAAAAAAGCCGGCAGTGCGTGGAACTCTTGTAAATATGCCCCATGAACAAGGTTAATCTTTCCAAAACTGGGGTCTTGAATGATTTCTTTTGCCCTGCCTATGGCTTGATGATAGCGGACATTAAAACCAAGACCAGTTATAATCCCCCTTTCTTCTGCTAACTTTTCTAAACTTATGGCTTCTTCCCTGTTTAAGGTCAAAGGCTTTTCACAAAAAATATTGAAGCCCGCCTCTATAAGTTTGACTGTTTGTTCATAGTGTAGGTTGGCAGGCGTGCAGAGGTGAACAACATCAACCGGCGTTTCCAACAAAAGGCTTTCATCTGTGGTCGCAATTTCTGCACCGCAAATAGCCGCCAAGCTTTCAGCCTTGTCCTGTGTACGGTTATAGATTAACTTAATATCAACACCCATTTCATGGAGGACCTTTGCATGGGTCTGGGCGATGAAGCCCGCCCCCCAAATGGATGCAGTTAATTTTCTTTTTTCCATCTTTTCACTCCGAATTTTTTATTATATTTAGATTATTATATCAGACTTAGGATAATTAAACTATATTTTATGCTGAAAATTGTCGCTGAACATCTATTTTCTCTAAGTCTACTTTCATCTCATCTATGTGTATATAGACAAGGCTCATTAATTTTTTGTTATATGGCATCAAGTAGCTTCTGTCTTTTGTCTGCTATTCATATGTACCCATCATACAAAAAGAGCGGTCATCGACCGCCCTAAAAAATTTAAAATAGCCACTATTTAACTGTTGTAAACTCCATCCTATAAACCTTCTCTTCTCCTTTTGAATCATTTAGCCTTACAATAATTTCATAGCTTGTCCCCGGCAAATAGACTCCCATATAGCTTACCAGCATCTCATAGCCATTAATCAAACTAATTTGCGGGGATACCTCAAGTTCTATTTTATTGTCCTTGTCATTCAAGTCTACCCTGTAATATCCTCCAAAGTTGGTAATACCTGTCTGAATCGTTGCTTCTTTGCCTGAAGTTGGGCTGTCCTCCACACCAGTATAAATTCTAATAGTGTAGGATACATTTGCTTTTAGAAGAGTTAATATCAATAAGTCGCCTTAGGTTTTCGATGTTATAATTTGCCTTATCATACTGGTAGATGTTTTTATAATCCCTGTCTGCACTTATTCCCTCTGCTACATAAAACTCAGGCATAGAGTATGAATTATATGCCAACAAAAATAAGATTCATAACTGTAGTCATCATCCCATCCTACCACCATGACCCCATGGTTTCGCATTAGTCCTAGCTTATTAACCATATATGACTTATTGGTATAATCATAATAGCTATACTTATCAGCATAGTAAGAAATGCCCACGGACCCGAACTCCAATATAGCCCTTTTTACAGAATCCCAATTCTCCGGCCTGTTAGGAATATATCTCCACTGCTTTAGGTAATACTTTGCATCTGTTTCATTATTAATCGGTCTGCCCCATTTTTAATAGCTTCCTTATCCTCATTAGGGTTTTCGTCAACTGCCCCTATCCTATGAATGAGTGTATTTAGACCAAACCTCTGTTCCAACCCGTAGTCCATCACATTAGGTTCGGTTACCCATATCTTGTCGTCAAAAAGATTACTGTGGTTGCATAGTAGGTAAGGTGTGGCTCCGATAAGTCAATGGTATTTGCCAGACCCTCCTTCCAAATAAGAGAGGTCTCCATGGTTCCTATTACAGAATGTGCCCAACAGTTACCATAGGGAACTTGGTTCCTAATAGCCGGTAACCTATCCTTTACATCTTCTAGCCTTAATGCCCTTGGTATATCCGATGCATAGGTCAGAAAACTTATAAAGACCATGCATGATACAAGCAATAACATTAGTAAAAATTTTTCTTTTTTCATAAATATTCTTTCCTCCTGAACTTTTGATTAGTCAATAGACTTGTCCTTCATCATTCCTTATTCCTATATTACTGAAAATAAGTATTACTAGAATCTATTTCAAATTACATACCGGAAAAATATAAATTACTTTTGCTTTTTTTTTACAAAAACCTGCATATATTTAAAATATTTTTCACAATATGGTCAGTTTTCTTGTAAGCTTTTTATATACTTCTTCTCTAGTTATACTCATTTCCAAAAGAATCCTCATAGCAAATTTTAGCCTTGCTGCTAGGCTATAAATAGATATTTCCACCAGCCTTCCGACTCCACATAAGTAAATGCCGAATCATGACAATTTTTGACAAAAAATAAATTTCATTTTATATATTTCTTATTTGTGATATCATACTAAACTGTATAAGAATTAATGTTACATCTGTTTTCATTTGACAATCAGTATATCTTATAAAAATAATAAGGGGGTGGCTAAATTGTTTGGTGAAAAACTGGATATTATTATGACGGCTTTGGAGGTTTCCAATGCAAGTTTAGCCAAGGAGATTTTTCTAGATTCTTCATACATCTCAAGGTTAAGAAATGGTAAAAGGAACTTGCCGTCTGAGCCGGATTTTATTAGCAACCTAAGCAGTTATTTATTTTACATTGCAATGGAAAAAGGAAGAATCAAACTCTTGGAAG
>JAAYNG010000058.1 GCA_012520935.1 Tissierellia bacterium
AATGAATTTGATAGCGTAGATAATAGGATAATGTTGGGAGAACCGCTGGTAATTAACTGAAAAAAGATTAATGCTCAACCTTCTTGACTATAGGGCTTTAAGTTGGTAAAATATACCTATTGTTAAGGAGGGAATAAAATGATTGGTCTTTTAGGTTTCGGAACTGTTGGCAAGGGTGTATATGAGATTCTTAAAGGCTTAGATGATAAGCCGGCCGGTTGTGAAATTAAGTCTATTTTAGTATCAAGTTTAGACAAGCACAAGGATTACGATTTGAACTTTACTACTGATGTTGAAAGGATTATTCAAGATAAGGAAATTAATATTGTTGTGGAATGCACCGGGTCTGACGATGCCTATGGATGGCTTGTAGACTCTATGAAGTCCGGCAAGAGCGTGATAACTGCCAATAAGGCTGTGGTTTCAAAGCACTTTGAGGAGCTTTCAAGGCTGGCTGAAGAAAATTCCGTGGACTTCCTCTATGAGGCCTCTGTTGCCGGCGGTATACCTGTTATTAAAAGCCTAAGTGAATTGATTTTATATAATGAAATTGAATATATCGGCGGTGTCTTAAACGGGACTTCTAACTTTGTATTGACCTCCATGCCTGCAAAGACTTATGAGGAAGCTGTAAAAGAAGCCCAATCCATAGGCTTTGCCGAGGCAGACCCTTCTGCTGATGTGGACGGGATTGATGCCATGAGGAAGTTAAGAATACTAGCAACACTTGCCTTTGGCTATAAGGTCGAGGAGGAAGAGATATTTACAAAAAGTATAAGCAGCGTTGACTCTATAGATATTTCTTATATGGAAGAAAGGAATATGAAGGTTAAGCAATTGGCTCTAGCTGTTAAGGGCGATGGCGACTACCAAGCCCTTGTTGTCCCCTTTGCCATCCCTAAGGAAAGTCCACTTGCCTCACTTGAAGGTGGAGAAAATTGTGTCTTCTTAGAAGGGTCTAATGTCGGACCTTTGAAGTTTATAGGTCTTGGTGCAGGGATGTACCCTACAGGGAATGCAGTTGTTTCTAACATTTACGATGTTCTTTTTGGCAAGCAATTTGCGAGAAACCCTCTTGCTAATCAAGTTCAGGCTAAGGCAACCTCTCCTAAGGGCAAGTTCTATTTAAGGACAGTGAACGGACTTCCTAAAGAAATAAAGGGTGTAGCCAAAGAAATAAAGACTGGAGTCTATGAAACCGACTTCATTGACTTCTCACTATTAAAAGATTTTAAAGGAACGGTTATTTGTATGGAAGTTGAAAAATAAATAAAGAATTTGAAAATCCATTGCCCTATAAAGAAAACTGGATTGCCACGCTTCGCTCGCAATGACTCATAACGAGGCGGTTACCAGAAAAACAAAAAGTCGATATTTAATGGAGTTAATTTATCCATTAGACATCGACTTTTTCATCTTCCGGCTTGTTCAGCTTATTAAAAATTTCCTTTAAATGAGCATGGACATCCATGTTCATCATATTGACCTCGCCGTTCTTATCCGGACTCACAGCCATAAATTCAGCATCAACCTGCTTCATGACCTCTCTCGCCTCTTTCATGGTCTTTGAACTTTTCAGCTTGTCCTCATAAAGCTTTGCCCGCTCCCTCATAGCCAAAGCCTTCCTATAGAGTTCAATGTTTTCCTTCTTCAGTTCCATCTCCTCTGTAGAAGAAATCTTATCCCCCCTCGCAAATCGAGCTGCCACCCTGCTGAGTCTCATATGCTTTGCCTTTTCCTTTATTGCCTCCATATGTTCTTCAAAGCCTGCTTGGACAGAAGACTTAAACTTGTGCTTAGGCTTATTGTAAAGTCCGATTTCACTTGAATAGTCAACGGACTTTTGCAATATCTCCTCTGCTATTTCTTTGGCTGATTTATTATCCTTGTCCCCTGTATCATCCTTGCCTGTACCTAAATATTGGCTATATTCACCTAAAACTGCCAGGGTCATCTCCCCTATTCTCATAAAATCACCACCCCTCCTATATCTATTATCGGAAGGTATCTAATATTCTTTAAATTTTTGATAAAGAAATCCTGTTTCCCTTCCGATGTTACATTTGAGGGACTTTGGGTAAATATAAAAGGGGAATAGTTTCGTATAGTAAAGGCAGGAGGCCATTAAATAAATTAAAGGAGTGGTGTATTGTGAGAGTAGAAAATCAAGTACAAGCAAATCAGGGGATTAAAAATCCACAAAATGTAGCAAAGAATACTGAAGCAGAAGTAAAGGCTAAGGGGCAAGAAAATGCTCTGGAAGAAAAAGCTAACCAACCTGCTGCTGTATATGAAAAGGGAGTAGTTGAGAAGAAGGCAGCTGCTTATTCTCCTCTGTCTATTAAGGAATTACAGGCACAATCTCAAAAAGCAAACCAAATGTTAATTGACTTGGTCGACAACTTGCTTTCAAAGCAAGGTAAGACAAGAAAGTTTTTAACAGAAGGAGAAATGATTGACATTGACCCTGAAACCAGAGCGAAGGCTCAAGAGATGATTTCTGAAAAGGGTCCAATGGGTATCGAGGCAGTCAGCGACAGGATAGCAAGCTTTGCTATTAATATGTCCGGAGAAAATATTGAAAAACTAGGCGAATTAAAGGAATTGATCCAAAAAGGTTATGATAAGGCTAAAGAAGCCTTTGGTGGTTGGCTACCGGAGATTTCAGAAAAAACCTTAGCAAGGACCTTTGAAAAGCTAGATGCTTGGGCTAATCCCCCAGTAGAAGAATCAGCAAAAGTTGAAGAGAAATAATTTTCCTACTTGTTCATAGGGGCGGATAATTTCTGCCCCTGTTTTTATGAGTTGAAGGACCTGACTTAAAATTCTAAAGAATAATAAATTTTCTTGTATTTGCTAGGTGCGATTACCAAACGCCCACAACTTAAAAAGTTTATAATTACAATAGCGAATCCATATCTACTTTTAAGCAAAAATTCCTAATCCCAAGTTATCCCTATTGCTAATCACATCCGAAATAAGGGAAGTTGTCCCGAGAATTATAATGGGATTATTATTTTTTTTGGCTATAGAGAAGGCATCTATAAAGTTACTTGTAGCAATGGCACTTATCCCATTGTTTGCCAGAACTTCCTTTTGCCTGTCTGAAAAATAGTAGTGCTTATTAGAAGACCTTGTCAAGATTATTTCATCTGCAAGGTCTGCTATTGTCTTTGCCACTCCCAAGTAGTCTTTATCATCAGGTATGCCGATGATAACATTAACTTTAGATAGGCCTAAATGACTTAATGTTTTCTTTACATAGTCAGCATTCTCTGCATGGATAGAAGCATCTAAAATCACCAAGGGCTTAGAGTTGATTATCTCCATTCGCCCATGGTATTCCAATCCATCCAAAACATTTCTTAAATCGGGCAATAGACCCATATAGTCTTTTGATAAGGACATTGCCAAGGCAAAATTTTTGGCTTGGTGGTCTCCCAACAAGGGAATCTTCACATCCTTATATAAGTCTCCTCCTATGTCAACATCAAAGACCATGCCACTTGATGTGTAGCGAATCTTATCACAAGAAAAATCTTTACCGTATCTTTTCAATTCTACACCATACTGCCCAGCCCTCTCCTCGATAACGCTATACACTTCAGCCTTCTGGTCAGCCACATAAACATACTTTTTATTCCCGTCAATTATATGGACCTTGTCTTTAGCAATATCAACAACAGTGTCCCCCAATTCCCTCATATGCTCATTAAATATCGGGTTAATAACTGCATAGGCATGTTTAATGTTGTTCGCATCATCATACTTAACACCCTTACCGCATTCATAGACAGAAACATCAACATTCTTATATTTAAAATATCTCATGGCTACAGCAGCCTGAATCCCCATCGGACTGATATATTCCCCTGGGCGTAAGTTAGACTGAATTTTATCAATCAAGGGCTTTAGCTCCTCCATAATATTAGAAAAGTCCAAGTCGGAAATTTCTTCACCATTGACCTTAATTCTTTCATTGAAGTTGATAATATGAGGGCTGGTCATGGTGCCCACTGTATATTTTTGTCCCAGTATACAGGAAACCATATTAGTAACTGACCCCTTGCCCTTGCTCCCGGTTACAAGTATGGTATTTTCAAAATCAGAATCAAGTAGGAGGGGTCGTGAGTATTCAGGATTTCTTTTTTCTGAGTCTTTCATGCCCCAGTCCAAATCATCTTTAACAATCATATAGGACTTATATACATAGTCGACAGCTTCTTTAATGTCCATCAAAATCCCCCCTCACCTTATCAATTATCATCTTGGCTATGTTCGCACCTGTTGCAGTTTCAATCCCCTCAATCCCTGCCATGACATTAATCTCGCAGAAATAATAATCTTTTTCCCCTAAGAGTAAATCAATCCCTAAAAAATCAAGCTTGGTTTTTGTATAAATTTCTTTCGCAATGGCACGAATTTTCCCATCTATTGGATATTCTTCTATCTTTCCCCCCCTTGCCACATTAGCCCTGAAGTCATATTCATTGGTCCTCATCATGCAGGCAACGGCTTCCCCACAAATGCTATAAATCCGTATATCCCTTCCCTTGCTTGATTCAATAAATTCCTGAAATATCAATTCATCCCTCAAGTCATAACCTGCCTGCAAGTCGGAATACTCGTCCTTGTTGCTGATGAGAAAAATCTCTTTCCCCTGAGAAGAGTCCAGGCCCTTGGCAACAAAAGGACTTCCTAGCCTTGCAACTATGTCCTCGAATCCCATCCCCATATTGGCAAGGACATATCGGGGCAGCAAACATTCTTTCAAGTTCAACCGGTCAACTTGCCTATACTTGCTTACATATAACTTAAACAACTTATTGTCATTATAACTTTTGCTACATAATTCATTTATCTTATCAACAATGAATCCATACTTATACCTATTGATGACAAAGTCTCTTCCTTCTAAGGGAATGTTATTATGGTATACTCTTCCTTTCCATAAATAACAGTCAGCCACTCCAAGTAAGTCTATCTCAACTCCGGCTTTTTCCCCCTCTTCAATTATCCTGTTAACCGTATAGGCATCTTGCATATCGCTATATTTTTCTATTAAGTATCCCTTCATTTTCTATTCCTTTCAATCTTTACACGCTATTTTTGTAATAAATATTTCAAGCTTCGCAGTTAAAATTTCATTTGTCATCGCGAGCGAAGCGTGGCGATCCAGAGGATATTTGTTAAGCTTGTATAATCTTTCATCTCTGGTCAAATTTATTGTTGTGGAAGAATTTTCTTATCCTATCTAATTATACATCCCAGCCAAGATACTTGCAATGAAAATAGTTTTCAAATACCATGATAAAAAATCTAGTTATTAGCTTACAATTGACATTTGAACTTCTTAATAATACAATGTAAGCAAAGGATGAGCCCTATTATTGAGGTGTATACATGAGAAAATTGTATTTGTTTTTAATTAGTATAGTCCTTCTTTTATTATGTTCATGTGTTGGGAATGAAGAAAAAATAATAAATACTGACCCTGCTGAAATAAAAGAAAGAATTATTAAAGAGCCTGAACCATTAATTATTGAACCCATAGATGAAAAGTCTAAGGCTGAAATCCTCTTGGAGGGGATGACCTTAAGAGAGAAGGTGGGTCAATTATTTATCGTCCGGCCCGAAGCTTTAAATTTTTCTTTAGAGGGGGACTTTGACTCCAAGTCTATTAGCCTGCAAATGGAAACCAGCCTTAAGGACTATCCTGTGGGCGGTTTTATAATGGCTGACAATAACTTGGACTCTCCTGACCAGGTTGCTAATTTTATAAATGACTTGCAAGCTGTAGGCCAAATTCCTCTCTTTATCTCTGTTGATGAAGAGGGAGGTCCTGTTTCAAGATTGGCAAACCATCCTAACTTTGACTTGAAAAAATACAGGTCGGCTGCAAATGTTGGAAAGAGCGGAAAATATGAAGATGCTTATGAGATGGGGGCAACAATTGGAGAATACTTGAATAAGTATGGTTTTAATTTAGACTTTGCCCCTGTGGCAGATGTGAACACCAATCCAAATAATCCGGTAATTGGAAGTCGAGCCTTTTCTTCGGACCCTGAACTGGTCGCCCTGATGGCTGGAGCCTTTGCGGATGCTTTAAGGGATAAGGGCATAATCCCAACCTTTAAACACTTTCCGGGACATGGGGACACAAGGGAGGACAGCCATAAGGAGTTGGCTATAAGTTATAAGACTGAAGATGAACTTAAGGCTTGCGAATTCATCCCCTTTCAATCAGCAGGAGAAGATGACCTCCTTATGGTTGGGCATATTGCCCTGCCCAATGTAACAGGTAACAATACACCGGCAACCATGTCTAAGAAGATTGTTTCTGATATTCTTAAAGGCACTCTTAACTTTAAGGGTCTTGTGGTTACCGATGCTTTGGAAATGAAGACTATAACAAGTCTATATGACCCGTCAGAAAGTGCTGTCAAGGCACTGGAAGCAGGTTGCGACATATTGCTTATGCCGGCCGACCTTAGACAAGCCTTTGACGGAATTGTTAAGGCTGTTGATGAAGGAAGATACAGCGAGGAAGACCTTGATAAAAAAGTTTTAGGGATTTTAAATTTAAAAGAAAAATTACTTTTGACACCTTAATCAAGACATTACTTATCCTTATGATAAAGGGCTTCATACTCCTCCTTCAGCATAGACATCAAGTGAACATCATATAAAACTCCATTTTTACGACAGTTCTTCCTAAGAACACCCTCATAGACAAAGCCTAGAGATTGATAAAGTTTTGAGGCGGGATTCTCTGTGTAATGGTCAAGGTAAAGCCTTTCCAGTTCTAAATCCTCAAAAGAGTATTTCATAACGGCAAGCATGGACTCGTAGCCGTAGCCCTTGCCACGAAGGGAAGGGTCCCCTATATATATCCTCCAGACTTCACCCTTCCAACCCCTTATAATATCTGCCATCACAATCCTTCCTATTGCCTTCCCACTCTCTCTTAGGCAGATAGTGAATTGTTCCGTGCTGTCTGACGAAAGACCCTTATAAAATTCCTCCTCAACTTCCTCCATACTTTGATTGTCCTTAATGCTAAAAAATTCAGTAATTGCCGGGCTAAGCTCCCACTTGTAAAAATATTCAAGGTCGCTGACCTTTGAAGGTCTTATTATTAAATTTTCAGTAATAATATCTTTCATAGCTTATCCCTCCGATTAAAGTTTATAATATTATTAATTTTCATTTGTCAATATAAGTTAGACAATTTGCCATAAATATTTTTAGGCTAAAACCTCAACAGGTGTTTTATAGTTTAATGATTTTCTTGGAATGTGATTCCTAAAACTTGCTACTGATTGTATAAA
>JAAYNG010000059.1 GCA_012520935.1 Tissierellia bacterium
CGAACATAACACCCATAGCTATTAGTATTTTTTGTATTGGATAAACTATACTTAATGATGCTAGTGCCTTATCGGATACAAAGTTCCCTACAAAAAGGGAGTCTGCCATTCCATAAAGTTCAGCTATCAGGTAAGATAGCATGATTGGTATGGAGAATTTTATTAACGATTTTAAAACGCTCTTTTCTTTATATATTTCTAACCTTCCCATAATTACCCCTCCGATGTATAAAGTCTATCATCTTCCCCTTAAATACTCAACTCACCAAATTATCCCTTTTTAAGAAAAGTTTTATTATTGTTGAAAAGGCTTAAAATTAGCAAATCTTAAAAAAGTACTTTTTTAAGTTTAAAATAATCCATTGGAGTGTTTAATATAAATAATGAGAATTGATTGAAAATGTAGATTCTTTAAAAAATTGGGTATAGGCTTGGTAGAATTATAAAAATGAGGGGTGATTTTTTGAAGCTATACGATGGGTACTTGAATGATGTTGAAGGGATAAGAGTGGGTCATGCGGAAAATTTTGAAGCCATGACAGGTGTCACTGTAATAATCGCTGAAGATGGAGCGACAGGCGGTGTAGATGTAAGAGGGTCAGCTCCAGGTACAAGGGAGACCGACTTATTTCAAGCTGAAAAAACAGTTGATAAGGTTCATAGCATAGTCCTTGCAGGTGGTTCTGCCTATGGTTTGGAAGCAGCAACAGGAGTTATGGAGTATCTTGAACATAAGGGAATAGGTTTTAAAGTTGGTAACATAGTTGTACCTATTGTTGCCGGTGCTGTGATTTTTGACCTTGCAAATGGTAGGTCAGATATTCGACCGGATAGTAGGATGGGTTTGGTGGCTGCAATTAACTCTGAAAATCACACTTGCAACCAAGGGAAGGTTGGAGCGGGCGTTGGGGCTACATGTGGTAAGGTTTTAGGAATGGACAAGTCTAGTCAATCAGGTTTGGGCTCTGCCAGTTTAAAAGTGGGCGACTTGGTTGTATCTGCCATGGTAGTTGTTAATGCCATGGGAGATGTTTATGACTTTGATGGGAATATTATTGCAGGTGTTAAGGGAGATAATGGATTTTTAAGTACGGTTGATATTATAAAGAAGGGACCAGCTAAAGTAGAGAATGGAAACACAACCATTGGATTGATTGCAACAAATGCAATCTTGAACAAGGGACAGGCTAATAAGATAGCACAACTTGGACAAAATGGACTTGCAAGGAGGATATCTCCTGTCCACACCGTATACGATGGTGATACTATTTTTACAATGGCTACCAATAAGGTTGAAGCTGACTTATCCTTAGTTGGTGTATTGGCAGTGGAAGCTATGGAAAAGGCAATAGTTAATTCAATTTTATCAACTGAAGAATACTATAAGACACCGCAACAACTTTATAATTTTGATAAACTTGAAGAGGAGTGGAATAAAATCATAAAAAAAATTAGAGGAAAGCGTTTGTAATTGTTAAATATATTTTTAAAGCTGAGGCATATAGTTAGTATTTATACTAGTTGTCTCAGTTTTTTTGTAAATATTTTGTAACAATTTAGAAAAAAATGTTGTCATTTGTTTTATTTTGTTATATGATTAAAGTGCAATCCAAAGAGAGTGCAAATGCAAATTAAAAAAGGAGGAGAAAGAATGAAGAAATTTTTAAGCATCCTATTGGCACTAATGTTAGTTTTATCACTAGCAGCGTGTTCAAGGGATGGAGGAGAAGCACCACCCGCAGAAGACACTACAGAAGGTACTACGGAAGGAACAGAAACAACTGGCGAAGCAGAACCAGCTGGAGATTATAAGATTGGTATAATCACCGGTACTGTATCTCAAGGCGAGGAAGAATTCCATGCAGCTCAAAACATGATTGCAAAACATGGAGATATGGTTGTTACTGCTACTTATCCTGATAACTTTTCATCAGAAACAGAAACTACTATTGCTAATGTTGTTGGTTTAGCATCAGACCCTGATGTAAAGGCTATCGTATTTGTTCAAGCTGTTCCTGGAGCAGCTGCAGCTGTTGACAAGGTTAGAGAAACAAGACCAGACATGTTATTCTTCCTTGGAGTAGTTGCTGAAGACCCTGCTACAATTGCATCAAAGGCTGATGTTGCGATGCTAGCAGACGAATTATCAATGGGATACGCAATCCCTCAAAAAGCAAAGGACATGGGAGCAACAACTTTAATTCACTACTCATTCGCAAGACACTTATCTTATGCAAGTATAGCTGAAAGAAGAAATAGAATGATTGAAAAATGTGAAGAACTTGGTATTGAATTTGTAGATGTTACAGCTCCAGACCCAACAGGAGATGCTGGTACTTCAGGAGCTCAACAATTTATTCTAGAAGATGTACCTAGACAAGTAGAAAAATATGGTAAAGATACTGCATTTTTCTCAACAAACTGTTCAATGCAAGAACCTTTAATTAGGTCAATATGGGAACTGGGTGCAATCTTCCCACAACAATGTTGCCCAAGCCCTTATCATGGGTATCCAGCAGCACTTAACATTAGTGTTGAAGGCCATGAAGGTGATATTCAATACATGCTAGACCAAATCGCTGTTAAATTAAAAGAAAAGGGACAAGAAGCAAGAATGTCAACTTGGCCAGTCCCAATTAATATGTTAATGGTTGAAGCAGGAGTTGACTATTCAATGGCATACCTTGATGGTAAAACAAATGGTACAAATGATGAAGCTGTCCTTACAGACATCTGTGGTAAAATAGCTGGCGGCGCAGATATGGTTAAATTATCACATTTTGTTACAGAAGGTACAGAACTTGACAATTTCTACCTAATTCTTTGTGACTTCTACGACTTTAGCAAATAACTAACAAAAAAATCGCCGGCCTGATGGCGGGTCGGCGATTTTTCTTTTGGGGGTGAATATATTGACTGAGAAGTTTCTTCTCAACATGCAGAATATAGAAAAGGAATATTTTGGTAATAAGGTACTTAAGGGGGTTAATCTTCAGATTAAGCCTGGCGAAATACATGCACTTATGGGAGAAAATGGTGCCGGGAAATCAACCTTGATGAATGTTTTGTTCGGTATGCCGGTTATTCATTCTACTGGGGGATTTGAAGGCACTGTAGAAATTAATGGTGAGCAGGTTGAAATAACATCACCACAAGAGGCTATGGAACATGGCATAGGAATGGTACATCAAGAGTTCATGCTTATTCCTGGCTTTACAATTACAGAAAATATAAAAGTAGGAAGAGAGATAAGTAAGCCAACCCTATCTAGTAAAATTTTTTCAAAAAAATTAGAAGAGTTAGATATTGATTCAATGAGGGCAGATGCTAGAGAAGACCTTAGAAAAACAGGCCTGGATATTGCAGAGTATGTGAAGGTGGCAGGCTTGCCTGTTGGATATATGCAGTTTGTGGAAATTGCAAGAGAGATTGATAAAACTGGTGTTAAGCTACTAGTTTTTGATGAGCCAACGGCAGTATTGACAGAATCTGAAGCAGACAACCTATTGGAGACTATGAAAAAAATTGCGGCTTCAGGTATTTCTATTGTATTTATTACTCACAGGCTAGATGAGGTTATGGCTGTTGCAGATAGCTTAACTATACTTAGGGATGGAGAATTTGTCACAAGGATAGAGACAAAAGATACAACAGTAGAAAGAATAGCAGAGCTTATGATTGGGCGTAAAACTGAGAAATTAGTTGATGATATGGAAGACGATAGGGTTATTGACACTAATAACATTGCCCTATCCATGAAAGACTACTATGTTGATATGCCAGGTGAAGAGGTAAAAGGATTAGATTTAGATATTTATAAGGGTGAAATTTTTGGAATCGGTGGCCTAGCAGGTCAAGGCAAAATTGGAATTCCAAACGGTATTATGGGCTTATACAAGACAGAAGGTGAGGTCAAGTTATTTGGCGAGTCATTAAATCTGGACAAGCTAGGCGAGGCTCTTTCAAAAGGTATAGCTTTTGTTTCTGAAGATAGAAGGGGCGTAGGTCTCCTTTTAGATGAACCTATTTATAATAATATAGCCTTTTCTGCTATGCAAATCAAAGGAGAGTTCTTAAAAAGCTACGGACTATTTAGATTGTTTGATGTAAAACAGGCAAAAGAACATGCTGAAGATATGATCAAATTATTTGATATTAGGACTACTGGGCCTTCACAGGAGGCAGGTGCCCTGTCTGGAGGTAACCAACAAAAGGTTTGTCTTGCAAGGGCTATTACTATGAAGCCAGATGTATTGTTGGTATCTGAACCTACCAGAGGTATAGATATTGGTGCTAAAAAGCTAGTTTTAGAATATTTAGTTAAAATTAATAGAGAGCAGGGAATTACAATAGTTGTTGTAAGTTCAGAGCTTGTTGAATTAAGGTCTGTTTGTGACAGGATTGCTATTATTTCAGATGGAAAAGTAAATAGGATATTAAAGCCAGATTCATCTGATGCAGAATTCGGTCTTGCAATGGCTGGGGCAAAAGGAGGGGAATAGGATGGAAGAGAGAAAAGAGTCTTTGGTCGACAAAATTGGAATGCCTAGAATTATCATAATATCCTTCTTCCTAATTTTGCTTATAGCTGCAGTGCCACTTGGATTGAGTTTTACAGGCTTATTAAGCGATACTATAAGAAGATGGGCTATGTATGGGATACTGGTTTTAGCAATGGTTCCTGCCGTACAATCGGGGATTGGTTTAAACTTTGGTATTTCACTGGGTATTGTTGCAGGTTTATTAGGGGCAACCTTATCTATCCAACTTGGTTTTTCAAGTCCTTGGATTAGTTTATTTGTAGCTTTAGGTTTTGGAACATTTTTTTCCATATTTTTGGGGATTGGTTATGGACAGATACTTAACAGGGTAAAGGGTTCAGAAATGACAGTTTCTACCTATGTTGGTTTTTCAGTTATTGCATTTATGAATATTGTCTGGCTTTCTTTACCGTTTACTTCAGGAGAACTAATCTGGCCATTAGGTGGAAAGGGCATGAGAAATACTATAAGCTTACAATCTAGCTATGGTGATGTTCTAAATAACTGGCTAGCTTTTGATATAGCTGGTGTGAGGGTACCTACAGGATTGATTTTATTTTTCTTAGGGGCTTGTTTTTTAGTTTGGCTTTTTATGAGGAGCAAGACAGGAGTGGCCATGAGTGCTACAGGTGCAAACCCAACCTTTACCAAGTCTTCCGGTATAGAAACCGATAGGATGAGAATTTTAGGTACTATGGTTTCGACAATGCTTGGTGCTATAGGGATAATAATCTATTCGCAAAGTTATGGATTCTTGCAATTATACAATGCACCTTTAATGATGGGTTTCCACTGTGTCGCAGCAGTACTTATTGGGGGAGCTACAGTTTCAAGGGCAAAAATATCCCATGTTATTTTAGGAACCTTTTTATTTCAGGGTATCTTGGCAGTTGCCCTACCTGTTGTAAATAATTTATTACCAGAGAGTAACCTATCTGATGTAATTAGGATAATAATATCCAATGGTATAATCTTATACGCACTCTCAAAGACAAAAGGAGGGAGCAAGTAATGGAACTAGAAAAAAGGACTTTTGCAGACTGGTTAAATGAAAACAAGGTTGTGGTCCTCTTTGTAATACTGTGTGTTTTAGCTATTTATGCATCAGGCTACTCCTTATCTTTTGTAGGAGCAGAACTATTTACTAGAATTGGTAGAAATGGCTTTACAGTTTTATCACTCCTAATACCTGTACTAGCAGGTATGGGACTAAATTTTGGTATAACAATCGGGGCTATAGCAGCTCAAATCGCTGTGTTTTGGGTAGTATATTGGGGCTTTGAAGGGATTCAAGGATTTTTAATATGTGTATTATTATCAACACCTATTGCAATGCTGTTTGGATTCCTAGTAGGTAAGCTTTTCAATAAGATGAAAGGTTCAGAGATGATTGCAGGTATGGTACTTGGTTATTTTGCAGATGGACTATATCAATTTTTCTTCCTCTTTGTAATAGGAGGAGTAATACCTGTTGTAAGTGAAACCTTATTAATAGCAGGTAATGTTGGAGTAAAAAATACAATAGACCTTGCAGGTAATTTAAAGTATGCTTTAGATACTGTATCAATGCTCCAGTTAGTAGATGTATTCCTAGTGGTCTCTATTATTTTATTAGGAATCAAATTATTATTTAAATATGTGAGGAAAATAAATGTAGACATTAAAAAGAATATTGTTTTTGTTGCCCTTGCCATAGTTTTATTTGGACTAAGTTATGTTGGTCCTATTACAAGATTTTTAGCACAAGATAGACTTTTGTTGAGGCATGCACTATATATAATGACAGTAATAATAATCGCTGTTCAAGTGCAAAAAATTGTGATCAATAAACATATAAAAAAGGATGAGGCATTTAATCTTACAGGTGCAATATTTCCAATAATCTTAATGCTAGTATTAAATATTCTACAATTTATTCCACAAGTTTCTCAACTATTAGACTTTGTAAGAATACCGGTGACAACATACTTATTGATAGCTTTACTTTGTCTATTTAACAATGCTTTATTGAATACAGTTTTGGGGCAAAATATGAGAACAGTTGGTCAAAGTAGGGTAGTTGCAAACTCTGCCGGTATTGATGTTGATAAGACTAGGGTAATAGCTATGATTTTCTCAACTGTACTTGCATGTTGGGGACAGCTGATCTACCTTCAAAACATTGGTACTTTCTCCACATACGGTGCCCACACACAAGTCGGTCAATTTGCAATAGCAGCCCTTCTAGTTGGAGGAGCATCAGTACAAAAGGCTACAAACAAACAGGCAATAATTGGAGTCATCCTTTTCCATACACTGTTCATTGTAGCTCCACAGGCTGGTAAAAACTTATTTGACAATGCACAATTGGGAGAGTACTTCAGAGTATTCGTAGCATATGGAGTAATTGCAGTTTCACTTGCAATGCATGCATGGAATGTAGTTAAAAAACCAAAAGAGGAGAAATTAGAACCAGTTAAGACATCAGACTAGGAGGAATAATGAAGATACTGATTTCTTCGGAATGGTATGAACCTATTCCAAATGGAGTTGTAACATCAATTATAAATTTAAAAAGGGAACTGGAAAATATGGGACATGAGGTGAGGGTTTTAACCATGTCCCGAGACATTTTTACCTATAAAAGTAATGGTATATATTATTTTGGTTCTCTTAATTTTAGTATGGTTTACCCGAATGCTAGGCTCTCTTTCTTTAGAGGAAGAGAGCTTCTGGGTGAACTCATAAATTGGAAACCAGATATTATTCATTCACAAACTGAGTTTTCCAGTTTTTTTTATGCAAAAAGAATTTCACAAAAGACAGGGGCACCACAGGTGCATACATATCATACTGTTTATGAAGATTACACCCATTATTTTTCCCTAAGCAAAAGAGTTGGAGTTGCAGAAATAAAATACTTGACTAATAAGTTGCTTTCAAGGGTGGACTCAGTGATAGTACCAACTGAAAAGACTAAGAAGTTGCTGGAAAGATACAATGTGAGGAAGCATATAGATGTTATTCCTTCGGGTATAAATTTGAATAAACATAATTCTATTATTAGCACAGATGAAAGAGTAGCTTTAAGGGAAAAGTATGGCATATCTGCTGATGATAAGCTATTAGTTTTTGTTGGAAGGGTAGGAAAAGAAAAGAACTTAGGGGAACTTATATCTTTAGTTCAAAGAATGCCTGATGTTAAACTAATGATTGTAGGAGATGGTCCTTTTAGAAATGAGTTGGAAGATATTGTATCAGGCTTAGATTTGAGAGGACGCATAGTATTTACAGGGATGGTAAATCCAATAGAGGTTTCTAAATACTACCAAGCTGGCGACTTGTTCACATCTGCTTCAACAAGCGAAACCCAAGGCTTAACTTATATTGAAGCACTTGCCAATGGCCTTCCAGTCTTGGCTAGAAAAGACCCATGTTTAAATGATGTGGTAATTGATGGTGTAAATGGCTGGCAATTTGTAACTGGTACAGAGTTTTTAAAATGTGCAAAAAAATATTTTAAGTCTGAAGACCTGCAAGGCAAAATGAAAAAGTCTGCAAAGGAATCTTCGAAGAAGTTTTCTTCAGAAGTTTTTGCCAACTCATGCCTTGAAGTATATAAAACTACCATCAAAAGAAAAAGGAGACGAAGAAAGTGAACATAGTTTTGTTTGAGCCGGAAATTCCTTTTAACACAGCAGCAATAGGTAGAAGCGCTGTTTTAACTAATTCTAAATTACATTTAATTAGACCATTAGGATTTTCTGTAAGCGACAAGGCTATTAGAAAAGCAGGTCTTGACTATTGGAATGCAATTGATTTAAAAATTTATAGTGATTTTACTGAATTTTTGAGTTATAATAAAGGGCGATTGTTTTTTGCATCTACTAAGGCAAAAAAGTTTTATACAGAATATGAGTACAAGGATGGAGATTATTTTGTATTTGGTCCAGAATCGAGAGGCTTGCCAAGGGAAATACTAGATGAATACAAGGACAATCTAATAAAAATACCAATGACAGATAGAATGGAGAGGTCTCTAAATCTTTCTAATTCAGTTGCTATTATCCTCTTTGAGGCATTAAGGCAAACAGGATTTAACGGTTTGAAATAGGAGGTTATATGAATATTATTATACCCACTATAGGTGGTCTTGGCCTATTCCTATATGGAATGACAACAATGGGGGATGCCCTACAAAAAGCTGCTGGCGAGAAGCTAAAGAGATTTATACAAGTCTTTACTGGTAATATATTTTTAGGAGTTCTAGTAGGTGCCCTTGTAACAATGGTAATTCAGTCAAGCTCAGCTACCACTGTAATGGTAGTAGGTTTTGTTAATGCGGGATTGATGAATCTTCCGCAAGCTACTGGAGTAATAATGGGAGCAAATGTTGGTACAACAATAACTGCTCAAATTATTGCCTTTGATGTTATGGAATATGTTCCGCTCCTATTGGGGATTTCTGTATTTACTTATTTATTTTCAAAAAAAGAAAAAGTTAAGGAAGTGACTATGATTTTTATAGGTCTAGGTATCTTGTTTACCGGTATGGAGTTTATGAAAAATGGTCTAGCTCCACTCGGGGAACTTCAAGCCTTTCAAGACCTTTTAGTTAGTTTAAATAATCCTGTTTTGGGTCTTCTTGTTGGTTTGGGCATAACAACACTTGTTCAATCCAGTTCAGCTTCTATAGGAATTTTACAAGCCCTGTCCCATCAAGGTCTTACTATCGGAATGGCTATCCCAATCCTATGTGGTGATAACATTGGTACAACAACTACAGCCTTGATTAGTTCAATCGGTGCTAATAAAACTGCTAAGAGAGCGGCAGTAATACATTTTCTTTTCAACCTGATAGGAACATTACTTTTTATGTTTGTATTGAGATTTCCAGTCCAAGAGTTTGTATACAATTTGACCCCGGACAATCCATCAAGGATGATTGCAAATTCACATACCTTGTTTAACTTAATAAATGTCGTAGTACAACTACCATTTTACAAGTTACTAGTTAAGGCTGCAGAAAGGCTTGTACCTGGCGATGTTGAAGAAGAAGAAAAAGAGTCTAAGTACCTTGATAAGAGATTTATGGACACGCCTTTTGCAGCATTAAATCAAGTTAAGATGGAAATTCATTGGATGATAGAAGTGGTCTCCAACTCTTTAAAAGATGCAAGGGCTGCTCTTATAGAAGGTAAGTATGATAGGATATCTCATGGCTTGCAATCAGAGCAAACTACCAACTCCCTTCAGAGGGAGATTACTGAATATTTGACAGACCTATCTAAGGAGGCAATTTCCACAGATGAACGGGAAATGATGAGTGTATACTTGAATGTGGTAAGTAATATAGAAAGAATAGGGGACCATGCTGAAAATATTCTAGAAATGGCAGAGAAGAGACGGGACTCCTCGACTTCATTTTCTGAGGATGGCTTAGTTGAACTGGACTTGATGTTTGAAAAGGTATTTAAAGCTTATGAAGCTACAGCTATATCTTTTGACACTGATTCAGAAGAAACAGCTAGAAA
>JAAYNG010000060.1 GCA_012520935.1 Tissierellia bacterium
AACCTTGGAAAACTCCAAGGTTTTTTGAATATTGTAATTTCTATCTTTTCGAGAATTGAGGACTTCTTCTTGCCTTCTTAAGTCCATATTTCTTTCTTTCTTTCATTCTTGAATCTCTAGTTAAGAAGCCGGCTTTTTTAAGTACAGGTCTTAAATCAGGGTCTGCTTCAATTAAAGCCCTTGCAATACCATGTCTGATTGCACCGGCCTGTCCGGTAAATCCTCCACCATGAACATTAACAAGAATATCAAATCTATCTGTGGTTTCTGTTAATTCTAGTGGTTGTCTAGCTGTTACTCTTAAAGTTTCGTAGTCGAAATATTCTTCAATATCTCTATTGTTGATAGTTACTTTTCCATTTCCAGGGACGAGTCTTACTCTTGCAACGGAAGTCTTTCTTCTTCCTGTTCCCCAGTGTTGTTGAACTGCCATTTACTCTCCCCTCCTTATATTTCCAGCTCGATAGGCTTTTGAGCCTCGTGCCCGTGTTCAGTACCACTATATACTCTTAATTTTTTCATCATGTTTCTTCCTAGGCTGCTCTTCGGAAGCATACCCTTGATAGCATGCTCTAAAATTCTTTCAGGATGTTTTTCCAAAACTTCTTTATAAGGGATTTCTTTTCTTCCTCCTGGGTAACCAGTGTGTTTTACATAAACTTTTTGTTCAGCCTTCTTGCCTGTTACTTTTATCTTTTCTGCATTGATTACTATTACATAATCTCCTGTGTCTATGTGAGGAATGTATTCAGGCTTGTTTTTTCCCATCAAAATCATTGCGATTTCTGAAGCAAGTCTACCTAAAACTTTTCCTTCAGCGTCTATTAAATACCACTTTCTATTCTCTCTTGCTTCTACAGTGGTAGGCATTGTAGTTCTCAAATCGTTTCCTCCTTCTTATATATTACGGTCTAAAGAAGTGTGTGTGGGGCTCCTCAGACACCAAATTATTATACAATAGGTCCATCTTATTGTCAAGGGTGATTCGTCAAAAAGAAATTAATTTTTATCCTTCCGGCTCAATCTTTTTCAAATCACCTAGAACATAAGGATATCTCCAATCATTTTTATCATTAGGCTTTAATTCAATTTCATATACCTCAACTTCTCCTGTCTCCTTACTAACAACTTCTACTAATACATTTTCAGCTATAGCACCCTTCTCTTCCTTTGGTGTGAAAATAGAAAAAGACTTATAACCTATATAGTGAATATTAAAGTCATGAGTAGGAGAATAAGTAGGTGTAAAGTAATAAGTCTTGCTGTCAGGAGAATACCTCATTAAATTTAGGTCTAAAAATCTACAACTTTCTAAAGGAGGTATATCTTTCTCTTCCGGATAAAGAGCATGAAACATCGCCTTCAAATCCATATCCCATACCATTAATTCACTTGACGCGCCAACTTCCTCATCCCTAGTCCTATAATTCGTAAAGGCATGGTAAATTGAAGACCAAATCTTTTCATCTTTACTTGTAGCCTCACTATCATTTTCTCCCAGTATCTTCCCTGCAACTAGTCTTCTTATAGGGTAACCGTCATCGAGGTATCCATCGTCGATACCTTTAATATATTCTATGTCTAGCTTGTCATATAAACCATTGAATTCTATCGGGTTTGAAAAACCTATCTTTCCTTTGCTTCCACTAACCCCAAAGCTTGGCATCCCTTCGGGTATTATGCATTCAAGGAAAACAGCCTCACCCTGGTTTAAGCTGATAGGACCCATGGCGTCTCCTGACAACAATTCCCCGTCCTCACCTTCAAAGTAAAAGGGAAAGGCTATTTCTAAATCATCAGTAGTCGAAATAAAAAGCATCTTATCCTGTGGGTCTTCGTCAAATTTAAAAGTCTCCTTAATCTTTGCCTGCTCCATAATTTCTTCATCGGGTTCATTTATAATAAAGATCAATTCATCATAGTCTGCTGATTCTACAAGTGTATCAATAGTACTATCCCTAACCATTACAGGGAAGTAATATACCTCTCCCAATAATGCAAAGGAAGGAAAGTTCTGATAAATGGTCAGCCCTTCCTTATCATAGTAAAAAGGAACTTCACCCTTTAAATATAATTCTTTATATTCACTAACCCTAGCAGTTAAATACTCATCGTCTGAGTCTGGACCAAGACTTCCTAAAATCTCACTATCTATATATTCACTTGTTACATCTACTGAAAAAACTCCCCTTGCATAGTCTCCAACTGCCCTTTCAACATCTTCTTCTGTCAATCTTAATAAATCAATTACATCTTTCAAAGCTACTTCAGACCCATCCTTAGTATTAATGGCGTAGCTTTGGTAAATTCCTGTTCCCTTATAGGGGTGTGCATAATAAAGGACTAAGGACAAGATATCATCTGTAACTGCATACTTGTATTCAGCAAGATAATCAAGTTCTTCCATTCCATTTTCTTTATACAGGTTTATTAATTCAGTTGACAGTTCAGAAATCTCTCTATTGATTTTTTTCACTAAATCTCCTGGTATTTCTTCTGAAACAATGGGAAATACTGCATACTCCTTTGAATAATCCGCATCAGTAACATAGTCTAAAGGCTCTTTCACTACTTCTTCTTTTGAATTTTCTTCTACTTCAACTTCTTCGATAATTGTTTCTTTTGTGTTTTTAACCTCTTCTTCTCCTCCACATCCTGTTAAAATAAAAGTAATGATTAGTAAAAAAAATATTATTTTTTCTTTCAAGAAAATCACCCCTTAAAATTTATTACCAAAACTTCCCACATCTTCATAAGAAGACTGAAAGTTAAAGCAATCCAAAAAATCCCAAACTCCCTTAACCAATAAATAAAACTGAATCGCCAAGCCTTGCTTGCGATGACGAGTGGTCCTCCATCTGAGAAGTTTGAATTTATAACATTATCCTCACACCGTCCACACGAAGATTTTTAAAAAATAAAAACTTTACCAAGCCTACTGTAAGTGTATTGTTATGGGATTCAATGTCTTTAGCTACATATATTTTTACATCCTCATACTCATACTCATCATAAAATCCTCCCCTTCCCTTAGGGGCATTCAAAGAAACCACCGGTCCCTCTGATGTACATCAACCTCCAGGGATTATTACTTTTTTAATAGAAATAATCTTTTCATGAGATTTTTCCCTTATATATTTCAGGGCATCATCAGTTATAATAATTTTTAATTTCATAAAATCACCTAATATTCCTTTAATCTTTTTTCTAACTTCTTAATGTTTGTCCTATATAATATGAGTCCAATTATCATATTTAAGATAAGCAAGACAGGACCAAATTTTACATACGAAACTACTTTATTCCAATTTATTAGGCTAGCAAAACTAAAAAGCCCAACAAATCCAAATGAATAGACAAAGCTCATAACCATATTGGCAAAATTCCTCTTTACCGGCTGGGAAGGGTTATCCCAATCCAGTCTAGGCTTAGTTATATCTAAAAATAAACCTAAGTTTGCAACTAAAAATATTGTTACCAATGAAGAAAGCAAAAAGCCAAGTATAAAGACTAGCGGAAAGCTTAGAATAAGCAGAATAATTGCTAGTACTATTAAGGTGACAGACTCAATAACTAAGGAAGTTAATATTTTAGAGTCGATTATGTCCTTTATTTTGATGGGTAATACCTTTAAAAGCCAAATAAGCTTTCCCTCTCTTGAAATCGAAGAAGAGGCACTTTGGCCGGGCGATGCCATAAGTAATGTTATTATTGAGCCTGCCAAAAGCCCAAAGATAACTTGGTCAGTTGGCTTATTAAGCTGATTAAAAAATAAACTTGATACAATTTCTCTAATTTGCATAAAGCTAAGTCCTGAATTTAGAAAAACAATAAAAATTAACATTGCTATAAAAATAAGTCCAACCGCAAGAACATTATAAATATATGTTGGAGTTCTGATTAAGTCCATAATTTCCCTCTTAAAAAGTGACAAGACTACTCCACCGGACTTATAATTATCATCTTTCAGGCTCCCCTTTACAGAATGGACACTCTTGCCCATTATAACTCCGTCAACCAGCATATTCCTTCCAAAAAGTGTAATTAGCATAAAGACAGCATAAGCAAGACTTGGTATAGTTAGAAATGATAAACTACCAATAAAATTTGAAGAAGTCAAAGCCCTGTTCAACAAAATCAAATCAGGAAAGGCAATATTAACTTTCTTAACAAGATTTGCAATAGTAGATTCAATAGCAATGAACTCCATGTCATTTCCAATATATTTCTGCATAAGATACTGGTAACCAAAAGATAGGAATAATATAAAAAATATACCGATAGTCTGCAAAATGACCTTAGTCTTGGAGTGTTTATTAACCAGCCTCATAAAGACAACTATTACAAAGGAAATTAGAGTAATGGCTATTATAGTCGAAGATACTATACCAATCACAGCTTCAGGATAAAACCACCAACCCTTTGAAGTCTCCCTGCCGTATTTGAAAACTTGAAAGATAGAAAGGAACAAGGCAAAGGCTGAAAAACCAATGGACATGGAAATAATCTTACTCCTATAGATATTTTCTCTTGATATTGGAAGCCTTATCAGTATGTCTATATCCTTACTAAAGTAAAACTTAGCAAAGATTAAAGGTATAACAAATAATATAACTGCTGTCTTAGACAAGCTTATATTCAGTGCCAAATATAAATCTTCAGCCCCGATGCCGGCAAAAGAATCATATAAAGATAACATTAACTTTACATATAAAAATGCGTAAAACAAAGCAAGTAGGCCTATAAAAAAATAGGCAACATACTTCTTTTGAACCTTGCTGTCATAAGTCTTGTCCTTAAAATTAAAGAAGAAACCATAATCCAAAAGTAAGTCTTTTTTAATTAAAGTCTTAAGCATCCAGCTCACCTGTCAATTCCAAAAAGACCTTTTCAAGACTTCCATCATCTCCAAGCCTATCCCTTATCTCTTCCAAAGTCCCAACTTCAATTATCTCACCCTTATTAATTATCGCTATCCTGTCGCAAAGCTTTTCTGCAACCTCCATAACATGGGTTGAAAAGAAAACGGTCCTCCCCTTGTCAGCCATCTCCCTCATTATTTCCTTTAATTTAAAGGCAGACTTGGGGTCAAGACCAACCATAGGCTCATCCAGTATTAAAACTTCCGGCTCAGTTACTAAGGCACCGATTAGCACAATCTTTTGCTTCATACCATGTGAGTAGCTGGAAATAAACCCTCTCAAGTCATCACTCATAGAAAAAAGTTCAGCTAACTTATCAATCCTAGACTTTCTTTCATCTACAGAAACCCCATAGACATCAGAAAGGAAATTAAGGTATTGAATCCCTGTCATCTGTTCATATATATCTGGATTATCCGGCACATAGCTTATCCTTTTCTTTGCTTCCAAAGGCTCATCAACCACATTTATCCCTTGCACTTCAATAGTCCCACCATCGGGTATCAACAAACCTACAATCATTTTAATAGTGGTTGTTTTACCTGCCCCATTCGGTCCAAGGAAACCAAAGATTTCCCCATCTTTAACAAGTAAATCAATATCCTTTAGGACTGTCTTATTGCCAAAAGATTTCTTTAAATTTTTTATATCTATCATCATGTTCACCCCAATTGTTTTACTAATTTACCCTAATTCGGTCAATCCTATTTACATTTTGCCCTTTTTAGTATAAAATAAACTTATATGTTGTATAGGTAACACTTATTCTCGAGTAGATAAAACTAGGAGGGAAAGACTTATGAAAAAAATGCCTGTTTTATTCCTTGGACACGGAAACCCAATGATTGCATTGGAAGATAATGAGCTCACTAATAACTTGAAATATGTTGGCGATGAAATAATAAATAGGTTTGGGAAACCTAAGTCAATTCTTGCAATATCAGCCCACTGGCATACAAGAGGATCCTTTGTTGGTGGTAGAGAATACCCTAAACAGATTTATGATATGTACCACTTCCCCAAAGAGCTTTATGAAGTTGAATACCCGGTAAAAGGCTCTATTGACTTGGCAAAAACTGTAATTGAAATGGCAGATGGGAGAGTTTTCGCAAATAACGACTGGGGGATAGACCATGGTGTTTGGTCAGTCCTGGTCCACATGTTTCCGGAGGCTGATATCCCTATTACACAGCTCAGTGTAAATGGCGAACAAAGTCCTGAGGAAGCTTTTGAAATTGGAAAAAAATTAAGTAATCTAAGAGATGAAGGCTATCTTATAATAGGATCAGGTAATGTTGTACACAACCTCAAGAATAAAGACCAAAATAGTAAAAGTGGTTTTACACCTACAAAAATTTTTGACGACTATATACATCAAGCCATATTAAACCAAGAAGTTTCTGATGTTGTAAATTACCAAGACCACTACTTGGCAAACTACGCAGTGCCAACTATAGAACACTTCTATCCGTTAATATATGTCCTTGGAGCAGCAGATGATGATGAAGCAGTTGTCTTTAATAAAGAATATATAATGAATACTATTTCCATGACTTCCTATGCCTTTGGCTGTAGTTGTAGCAGGTAATATTAATTAGCATACTTGGCTCTTATATTCAATGGAATCGGGTAGGACCCCATAATTAAATGGGGGACCTCCCACACCACCGTACGTACGGACCACGTATACGGCGGTTCTACAGTTTAATACGAACTTTATTGTAATAGTCAAGCAGGGATATATATCCTTGCTTGGCTATTCTTTCGTTTGTCAGTGCTATTGTGAGTATAACGCTTCCTGCTACTCTCCAATACCCTTTCCTTGAGTTTGCCCATTCCCATGATTTATATTTGTCTATTCCTAGCATTTGAAGGTATTTATATCTTGTCTTTACTTTCTTCCAAGCTTTCCAAGCACACATTCTTATCCTTCTTCTTAACCATTCGTCTAGTCTTTGTAGATGTCTTGTCATATTGGCTAATTTGAAGTATTGTATCCAGCCTCTTATAATTTGGTTGAGTCTTATTTTTCTGAACTCGTGTCCTTTACCATTGCTTCTGGCTGTTGCTTCTTTGAGTTTGGATTTGAGTTTCTTTAATGAGCTTTTGTGTGCTGTAAAGTGCCAACCTTTGCTTTTGTAAAATCCATAGCCCAAATATTTTGTTTGGTTTAGTCTTTGTATTGATGACTTTTCTTCGTTTACTTTAAGCCTCAATTCTTTTTCTAGAAATTTCTTGGCTCTTTGGTAGTATCTTTCTGCTGCTTTCCTATTCTTTGCGAATATTAGTATGTCATCTGCATATCTTACAAATTTATATCCCCATTCTTCAAATTCTTTGTCTGCTTCATTTAAAGTGATGTTGGCTAGTAATGGACTTAATGGTCCTCCTTGTGGTACTCCTTGGTCTGAATTTACTTTTATACCGTTTATCATTATTCCGCTTTTTAAGTATTTGTGGATTAGGGATATTAGGTCTCCATCTTTTATGGTTTCTGATAGGATTTGTATGAGTTTAGACTGATTTACTGTGTCAAAAAAAGGTTTCTAGGTCTATGTCTACTACCCATTCATATCCTTCTTCAGCTATTTCTCTTATCTTTCTTAATGCGTCATGAGGGCTTTTGTTTGGTCTAAACCCAAAGCTTGAATCTGAAAACTTTCTTTCATAGATTGGACTTAAGACTTGATAGATGGCTTGTTGTATTACTCTATCTGTTGTTGTTGGGATTCCTAGTTGTCTTACCTTCCCCTTGTCTTTTGGTATTTCTACTCT
>JAAYNG010000061.1 GCA_012520935.1 Tissierellia bacterium
AGCCAACTGACGGAACGACTTATGAAGGAGTAGTTGAGAAAATGATTAAGCTTGGCTTTGAAAATTTCGAAGAGAAATCAGCAATACATTGGAGCAGAAATGATTAATATTAAGATTGAAGACCTTATTAAAATTATAGGTGGAAAGCCAAACTTTAATATTGAAGGTGTATCTGTAGTTGGAGCAGAAATTGATTCACGAAGATTAAAAGACAATATGCTCTTTGTGCCAATAATTGGCGAAAGGGTCGACGGTCACAATTTTTTTGATAAGGCTATGAAAAAAAGAGAGATAGTCTCCCTTTGGAATAATAACCATGACAAGCCGGCGGACGGTCTCCCTGTAATCTTTGTTGAAGATACCTTAAAGGCACTGCAAAAGCTTGCCGGCTTTTATATCAGGATGGTTGACCCTATTGTTGTGGCTATAACCGGCAGTAACGGTAAAACATCCGTAAAGGAAATACTTTCTACAGTTTTGGAATCTAAGTATAGGGTCTTTAAACCTGAAGGGAATTTTAATACAGACATTGGACTTCCTGTATCTTTGTTAAATATGAATGAAGATACAGAAGTAGCGGTTTTGGAAATGGGGATTGACCACTTTGGCGACATGGACCTGCTGTCCTCCATAGCCAACCCTAATATTGCCATTGTCACCAACATAGGCGAGGCACACTTGGACGACCTGCTCACTCGAGAGGGAATCGCCAAGGCAAAGCTTGAGTTTATCCCACATATGAAGGCAAACAGTGTAATAATCTATAACGGTGACGAGCCTTTAATTGAAAAGGAAATGGATAAGCACCCTGTATATTCTAAAAAAGTTTCCTACGGGCTTGGGAGTAACAACACCTATATTCCTGAGCTGCTTTCTTTGGATAAAAGTTTGAAGTTTATCTTAGTCAAGCCACCAGTTCCAAATCTTGAAATTAAAGCTTTGGGAATTCATCAAATGCTAAATGCAACTGCTGTTATAGCCTGTGCAACTGAATTGGACCTGCCGATGGATAACATTAGAGATGGCTTAGCAAGGGCAGAATTACCTAAAAACAGGACACAGTTGGAAAGGCATGGGGAAATCAGTTTCTTAAATGATACTTATAAGTCTAACCCTGCCGCCCTTAGGGCCGGACTTGATACTCTTTATGGTTTAGGTGGCTATAAGACTAAGATTGCAATTTTGGGAGATATGCTTGGTATAGGAAGTGAAGCCTTAAAATACCATGAAGAAATAGGAAGTGAACTGGACCCGGAAAAGTTGGACTATGTCTTTTCAATGGAAGGGGAATATGCAAAGGCCTTTACAGACTTTGCTAAGGAAAAATTTGGAGATAAGGCTCTTCACTTTAAAAATTGGGAGGACCTGATAGGACACTTAAAGACCATTGACCTGAAAGGCTCACTAATATTTTTAAAGGCATCTCACTCTTTGGAATTTGATAAGCTGATGGAGAAGATAAGAGAAAGTATCTAGGTGATAATATGGAAATCGGTTTTTGGATTTTTATGCTTATAATGGTCCTTATCACCCCGCTTGCTATGATTGTATTTGGAAGAGAATTTAAAAAATCTCCACCAAAGGAAATTAATTCAAACTTTGGTTATAGGACGAAAAGGTCAATGCAAAATCAAGACACATGGGACTTTGCCCACTACTATCTTGGCAAACTTTGGATAAAACTAGGCATCCCCATTCTCTTTCTTTCAGTTGGAGCAATGTTTTTTTCCTTTGGAAGTGGTTCTATAATATCTGTTGGGGGTAATCCTCCCAGCAGATATTTTTTTACAAAAAAAGATACACTTGCAACCCAAAATGAGGCTCTAGGCTTGTTTGCTATACCCTAAAACCTCTTAAAATACAATTAAATTAACATTATACAGATAGGTATTAAAAAATACCTAGATTGTGGATAAATTAGTGGTTTTAAAAAAATTTATCCCC
>JAAYNG010000062.1 GCA_012520935.1 Tissierellia bacterium
CTTGCAAGCTTTGGTGAAAAAGATGTGGATATTGTTATTACAACAAGGGAGCTTGCAATTATGATTAAGGAAGCCGGTATTAACTTTGAAAGCCTTCCGGAGTCAGACTTTGATGACCCATTGGGAGAATCAACAGGTGCAGCTGTAATCTTTGGAGCAACTGGCGGGGTTATTGAGGCAACCGTGAGGACTGCTTACAATATGCTTACAGGTAAAGAACTTGACGAAGTTGAGTTCCATGACTTAAGAGGCTTTGAAGAGATTAAAGAGGCGGATATTCAAATAGAGGGTGTTGGTGAAATTAAGATAGCTGTAGCCCATGGTCTTGGAAATGCTAGGGTATTACTTGATGAGATAAGGGCCGGAGAGAAGAACTACCATGCCATTGAAATTATGGCCTGTCCAGGTGGCTGTATTGGGGGAGCAGGACAACCTTACCACCATGGCAACACTGAAATATTAAAGAAGAGGGCAGAGGGCCTATATGCGGATGACAGGAGCAAAGAAAAGAGAAGGTCCCATGAAAATGAGCAGGTTAAGAAGCTATATGAGGAATTTTTGGACCATCCCGGAAGTGAGAAGGCCCATGCACTGCTACACACCAGCTACTTTGCTAAGCCTAGACTGTAAGTTTATTAAAAATTCAAACTCCGCCCATCGTCATTGCGAGCGAAGCGAAGCAATCCAGTGTCAAGGTATATACTTATGGATTGCTTCGGGCTAAAGATTTCACACTGAACGGGGGTAAGAAGAGCTTTTCAAATGCGAAGTTTGAGTAGAAAATATAAGGTGAAGGGGGAATAATATCCTCCCCTACATTAAAAAGATTATAATTGACATTATGGGGTCTACACACAAAGGAGGAAAAAATGAAGAGAGTATTTGTGGTTTTACTTGCCTTATTACTTATTTTTACAGGCTGCCAAAAGGAAATAGTAGAACTTGAAAAAGAAGAAGAAACAACAAATGTTGAAGAAACTCCGGTTGAAGATAATAAGATTAGGCTTGCCGGCTTAAAGGGG
Organism: Tissierellia bacterium; assembly: GCA_012520935.1. Lineage (GTDB taxonomy): Bacteria > Bacillota > Clostridia > Tissierellales > Peptoniphilaceae > JAAYNG01. Next base: position 1,023 of record JAAYNG010000062.1, read on the forward strand.
CCGACAACCATGGGTATGGTTAAGTTGCTTGAAGACGAGAAGGATTCTATTGACTTCCAAATGGCTGTGACAGGTGACGAGATAGTGCCTAAGTTAATCAAGGGGGAACTGGACCTTGCAGCTATACCTGTAAACTTGGCGGCAACTGTCTTTAATAAAAGTCAGAATATAAAGCTAGTTTCTACCAACACTATGGGTGTCTTATATATAGTGACTACCGACCCAAGCATTAAGACCCTAGATGACTTAAAGGGTAAGACTATTATGGCGACCGGTCAAGGGACGGTTCCTGAATGGACACTTAAGACACTTTTGGATTGGAGAGAGATTTCAACTGACGATGTTAAAGTTGAATGGAAGATAGAACCTACAGAAATTGCCGGACTACTGGCGAAAGATGGTGGGACTGCAATGTTGCCTGAACCTTTTGTGACTGTTGCCAAGGGCAAGGTTCCTAGTTTAGAAGTCCCTATGAACCTTACTGAAATTTGGACGGAAAGCTTTGGAATAGAGCCGGTAACCGGTGTCTTGGTTGCCAGCAAGAAGTTTATTGAAACTAGGAAGGCAGACCTTGACAATTTTTTGGATGCATATAAAAAATCTATAGAATATGTAAACGAAAACCCGGTTGAAGCATCTGCATTAATTGAGAAGTATGAAATTGTGCCGCAAAAAGTTGCGGAAGTTTCAATTCCAAAGTGTAACTTGAAGTTTGAAGAAGGAGATTCAATGAAGGATATTGTGTCATCTTTCTTGGACACTTTGGGCGAGCAATACTTGCAGGCAATCGGAGGGACAGTACCTGGTGAAGAATTTTACTACAAGAGATAGGCTTATCTCTCTTAGTTTTTTCATACTTATATGGACACTTGGAGCCTATGCGATAGGGGAGGGCTTAATCCTTCCCTCTCCACTTCAAGTGTTTTTTAGCTTCTTATCTCTTTTAGGCAAGTCATCTACATATACCATAGTCCTATCAAGCACATTAAAGATATTATTAGCCTTTTCCCTAGCTATTATTATTGGACTTGTCTTGTCCCTGTTAGCACTTTACTCTAAGACTATTGAAGCAATCCTAGTCCCTTTTATTTTAATATTTAAATCTGTCCCGGTGGCTGCCTTTACCATCTTGGCCCTGTTATGGATTGGAGTGGAGGGGCTATCTTTTTTCATAGTTTTTATAGTCATCATACCTATAATATATACAAATGCTTTAGGAGGGATGAGGTCAGCTGATTATAGGTTGTTGGAAATGGCAGAAGTCCACAACTTATCTTTTATTAAAAGAGTTAAGTACATATACTTCCCTGCAATGGAGGGGGAAATTGGGTCAGCCCTAGCCTTGTCCATAGGAATTGCCTTTAAGAGTGGGATTGCAGCTGAGGTTATTGGCAGGCCTGCTGGCACCATTGGTGAAAGTCTGATTAAGTCTAAGATTTACCTAGAGACAGGGGACTTGTTTGCCTGGGTTATAATAATATTACTGGTGAGTTTCTTTTTTGAAAGGCTGGTTGCAATCTTGTATAAGAGGTTGATAATATGAAGGTAATAATTAAAGACTTAAGTTTGGGCTATAATGAGATTATTTTAGAAAATTTGAATTTTGAAATTCCTACAGGAAGTGTCTTTTCCCTGCTTGGAAATTCAGGAATAGGCAAGACCACTCTTATATATACAATGGCAGGACTTTTAAAGCCCTTATCCGGTGAGATTATTAATATGCCTAAAAGGCTTTCAGTCTTGTTTCAAGAGGACAGGCTCTTTGAAAGTTTTAAGGTCCATGATAATATTTCAGCCTACAATGACAGACTCACCGTTGCTGAAATCGAAAGTGCCTTGGAAAGGGTTGGTCTTGGTGGAATAAGGAAGCTCAAGATTGGTGAGCTAAGTGGGGGTATGAAGCGAAGGGTTGCCATTGTGAGGACCATGTTAATGGAATCGGACCTCATTTTAATGGATGAGCCTTTTTCTGGTATTGATGAAGAGAACAGGAAAAAGACCCTAGATTTTATTATGGAAGAAAAAAAAGAGCGGGGGATAATTTTTTCCTCCCACTCTCCAATTGGCATCGAAGATGACTATATAGTATTGTAAAATACAATGCTTTCTCGGCAATCGCTTAACTAGGTTTTTTGGAACTCTTCCACTTCCTCTGCCTCTTCGGTCATTAGCTACTCCTCATTACACGCTATTCAAGTTTTGAGCCACAGTTTGAACAGGATTTTGCATCTCTATCCAGAGCTTCTCCACAATTTGGGCAGTATTTTATTTTACTTCTAGCTAAATGTCTTTCCCTTACCCTCTTTCTTGCCAATATCATCAATAGGATTAGGGCCCCTATTAATATAATATAGATTACCGGCCAATACTTATCAAGTAGTGTTGGCTCATTACTTTCAACTGCCTCACTAAGGTCCGGAATTTTCTCTTCCTCTTCCACTTCTTCAGCCTCTACGATTTCTTCCGCCACTTCCTCTTCCGGAACTTCTTCAGCTTCCTCACTTACCAATTCCACATCGGGAACAAGCCCCATATCCACAACCTGGTCCTTGGTAAAGTAGCTTTTAGATACAAGGCTTGGATATATCTTTCCATCAATTTTTTCCAAGAGGGCATGTCCATCCTCAACCATTAGTTCGAATTCAGGTCCGTCGTTAACGCCAATGTAGACCTTATAAAACTTAACCAGAGCATAGTCACCATAGTCTTCTATGTTTCTTATGAGCATATCTGTACCTAGGTTTGGATATTCATAAATCCAATAGGGTACAGAAATATAGGCCTTTTCACCGTCTATACCTACTTGGAAGTCTTCAGCATAATCATATTTTAAGTCCTTTAGGTCAAGGGCAAATAGCTTTTTAAAATTATGCCTTACGGGAGCCTGGTCGAAATTAAAGTGAATTATGCCCACATCATCCTCGTAATCAGCATCCGGATTTAAGCTGAGTCCCTCAAGGAAGTTAGTCTCCAAGTCATCAACAGGATTTATAATATGAAATAAGAAGTGGTAGAGAAGGTTGCCTTCATAGTCTTTTAAGCCTGCCAATTCCCTTTCTTCCAGCGGGTAAAGAATGTTGGAAGATAGGAACAAGGCATACTTGAAGTCCCTTATCTCTTCGTCAGAAAGGCTGGTAAAAAAGGCACTGTCCCTCTCACCCTTATCCTGTAAAATCTCTTCAATATTTTCATACTTAAAGTCCTTGTTGGCTTCAAGCTTCTTTTTTGCAGCTTCTACTGCAATCTCATTGACCTCAAAAGAAGCATGGGAAATTGATGAAAGCATGAATAAAAACACCAACAAAAAAGCCAATATTTTTTTCATAAAAACCCCCCTTGTATTTATATAGAATTTAATTTACTGTAAAAACCTCTCGATATACTCTTCAAAGGACATCTCCCTATCGTTGAAGGTCCCGTCATCCCTTATTTCAATAATTCTATTGGCAATTGTTTCAATAAACTGATGGTCAAAGGATGTGAACAGGATATTCCCCTTAAAGGCAGTCAAGCCTTCGTTGACACTTTGGATAGATTCAAGGTCCAAGTGGGCGGTCGGTTGGTCAAAGGTCAAGACATTGGAAGTTTGCAGCATCATCTTTGAAAACATCATCCTGACCCTTTCACCTCCGGAAAGGACAGACACTTTCTTTAGTGCTTCATCTCCAGAGAAGAGCATCTTCCCAAGAAAGCCCCTTAAGTAGATTTCAGAAGGCTCCTTGCTGTACTGTCTCAACCAGTCAATCAGGTTATAGTCGACCCCGTCAAAGAACTGGCTGTTGTCCTTAGGGAAGTAGGAAGTGGTGATGGTTTGACCCCACTTGAATTCCCCTTCAAAGTCCTCCTCGTTGCCATTTATTATTTCAAATAGGGCGGTAATTGCGACTTCATTACCGATAAAGGCGATCTTGTCCTTCTTATTTACCCTAAAGGACAGGTCCTTAAATAAATAATTTCCATCTTCACCTTTTTTTGAAAGGTCAGATACTGTAAGGATTTCATTGCCCGGCTCCCTTTCCATAGTAAAGCCCACAAAAGGGTACCTTCTTGTGGAGGGGGTAATTTCTTCCGGTTGGATTTTATCTAATAATTTCTTCCTTGAAGTTGCCTGCCTTGACTTGGACTTGTTGGCAGAAAACCTGGCGATAAAGTCTTCCAGCTCCTTAATCTTCTCTTCCTTCTTCTTGTTCTGGTCTCTAGCAAGTTTCAAGGCAAGCTGGGATGACTCGTACCAGAAGTCATAGTTGCCGGTATACATCTTAGCCTTGCCAAAGTCGATATCCACCATATATGAACAGGTTTCATTCAAGAAAAACCTGTCGTGGGAAACAACGATTACAATTCCTTCAAAGTTAATAAGGAATTCTTTTAACCAAAGTACGGCTTTTATGTCCAAGTTGTTGGTAGGCTCGTCCAGTAGCAAAATCTGTGGACTTCCAAATAATGCCTGTGCCAATAGGACCTTTACCTTGTCATTGGAGGACAATTCTTTCATCTTATATTCATGAAGGGCTATGGGTATATCAAGCCCTTGTAAGAGTGAACTGGCTTCCGCCTCTGCCTCCCAGCCGTTCATCTCGGCAAATTCTGCCTCCAACTCGGCAGCCTTTATCCCATCCTCGTCGGAAAAGTCCGGCTTGGCATAGATGGCATCCTTTTCCAGCATGACATCATAAAGCCTCTTATTTCCCATGATAACAGTATCTATTACCCTCTCCTCGTCAAACTGGAAGTGGTCCTGCTTTAAGGTTGAAATCCTATCATTTTTTTCCTTTATAATATTTCCCTTGCTTGCTTCCCTTTCACCTGATAGGATTTTCAAAAAAGTAGACTTGCCTGCCCCGTTTGCCCCGATGACCCCATATACATTGCCTGGCGAGAAGGTAAGATTTACCTCATCAAAGAGCTTCCTAGTGGAAAAACTTAAGCTTAAATCTTCTACAATTAACATATAACACCTCTACAATTATAATACGCTTATTAAAAGCCACTTTTCAGTGGCTAATAAATCAACTAAATCTTTTTCTATATAGTATTTTATCTTTTATATGCTATATTATCAAGTATAATTTTCTACTTTAGACCTAAGGGCAAATCTGGTACCATAAAATAATATCATTTTGCATCTTGTTATCTGGAACAGTTTTGATAGAATAAAAGAAAAAGGAGGCTTAACATATGGAAAACAGAGCAAGTGAATTTTCAACAAAAAAGATAGCAACATTTGGAATATTAATTGCATTGACAACTGTTGCAACAATGATTATATCGATACCAACTCCAACTAGGGGTTATGTGAACTTAGGTGACTCGGTTGTAATGCTTTCGGGTGTTATGCTTGGCCCGCTTGGTGGTTTCTTAGTAGGAGGGATAGGCTCAGCCTTAGCAGACCTATTACTAGGATATGCCTATTATGCACCACTTACCTTTGCAGTAAAGGGATTGGAAGGCTTGATAGTTGCATTAGTATATAAGAAACTTTTAAAGGAAACAAAGCTACCGGTTGCCCTTGTTTTAGGTGGTTTATGGATGGCAACAGGCTACTTAATAGGTGAAATATTCATGTGGGGCTGGCCGGCAGCAATTGGAAGCTTTCCGCATAATGTTTTGCAAGGAATGGTTGGAGCAGGAATCTGTTATTTGCTTTACCAACCTGTTAAGAGATTTTATAGGGATTAGTTTTTAGATCCATAGTCACTTAGGGATGCTTCCTTAAGTGACTATTTTGTTATTTTTTGATATAAGTGGTATAATAAAGTCAAGAAAGTGATATTGAAGGAGGAGCCTATGAAACTTGTATCATATACCAATATTGAAAGGCAGGGCTATGGGATTTTAGACGGGGAATATATTATCCCTTTGAAGGAGGAAGATGGCTTTCCAAAAGACCTTCTTAGTGCAATAAGCCAAGGGCTTGAGATGGATGACCTTAAAGAGCTTATGGGAAGACATGAAGGAAGGCTTGCCTTGAAGCTTGTAAGGATAGATGCACCCTTTACGAGGGTAAATAGGAATGTAATTTGCCTTGGAATGAATTATAAGGAACACGTGGAAGAGATGGCTGCCGGTATGAAAAGGACCGGAGACCTGCCAAAGTTCCCAGTCTATTTTACTAAAATGGTTGATAATTTCTCAGGACCGGATTCTTGTTTAAATATAAGTGACTCCCCTTCTGAAAAGGTGGACTACGAGGTGGAGCTGGCTGTAATTATTGGGAAAGATGGAAAAAACATAAGTAAGGAAGATGCCTATGACCATATCTTCGGATACACGATTGCCAATGACTTTTCTGCCAGAGACCTGCAGACAAACCATATGCAATGGTTTAAGGGTAAGAGCCTAGACGGCTTTTGTGGTCTGGGTCCGGTTCTTGTTACGAAAGATGAATTTCCAATAGAAAAAAATCCGAGTCTTTCCTCCTATGTAAACGGTGACTTGAGGCAGTCATCTTCTTTGGACAAGTTAATCTTCGATATACCAACAATAATCGAGGACTTTTCAAGGGGGATAAGCTTAAGGGCAGGGGACATAATCCTCACAGGGACCCCTTCAGGCGTAGGCATGGGCATGAAGCCACCGGTCTTTTTAAAGGCAGGGGATGTGGTCACTTGTAAGATAGATGGAATTGGAGAACTTACACATAAGATGGTGTAAGAAAAAAATAGCCTAGAGCACAAATGCTCCGGGCCTTTTTATTTCAATTAACACTTAATCTTCAGTTTTACTATCCGTATCCTTATACATCTCTTCTTTCAGCTCTTAAAAATTAAGCCTATTAAGATTCTTTTTAAATAAAGTTTTTTTAAATTTCTTTTTTTCTCTTTCCATTGCCTTGCTATCATCAATGACATTTTGAGTTAAATAATAAATCCAAATTTTTTGGTCGCTCTTTATTGTATTATTAAAAATCTTTTTCCCGTTAGGCAAAAGAAGCCTTGTTACCTTGTTTGCCTTCATATTGGCAAAAGAGATACTGGGACTTTCTTCGATTTCAGAGAAAACTAAATTTAATGATTCAAGTTCTGACCTTGCCTCCTCAATATTCAATCCGATAATATTTGGCAGCTTAATCTTTTTGGATTCTTGCTTGGATAAGATTTTGCTTTTTTTCTAAAACATCATCATCTATATAATAAACCTTAACCACACTTCCTATATCTACGTTTTTACCAGCTTCCGGAACGGTTTTTAAGACACGATTCATAGGCTCAATAGGATAAGTCGGGTTGAGATTTGGGGTTACAGATACTCCTTTAAAATCTAAATCTTCTAAAATTTTTAGAGCTTCCTCTACATTAACATCTTTTAAATCAGGAATCTTTCTTTTGTTTTTTTGACTCTCCCTATATACATCAAA
>JAAYNG010000063.1 GCA_012520935.1 Tissierellia bacterium
CAAGCTTTTTAAGGTCAAAGAGGGCTCCCGATTTACCCATCTTCTTTAAAGTAAATGGGAAGTCATAGATTGACTTGTCCGGGTTATTCCTTCTCCATTCTTCAAAGTCAGAGTTTATTAGTGTCATAAGGTATTCCAACATGGCTTCCGGAAAGTAGCCCAACTCCATGTAGTACTCTAAGGAAAGTTCAGGGTCCAATCTTTTTGATAGCTTCCTCTTCTTATCCCCGTCCATCTTCATAAGGTGGGCTGTATGGCAGTAGGTTGGAGGTCTCCAGCCAAGAGCCTTAAATAATTCCAAGTGGACAGCCAATGTAGACAGCCATTCTTCTCCTCTTATGACATGGGTTGTCCGCATGAGATGGTCGTCAACCACATGGGCGAAGTGGTAGGTTGGGACCCCATCTGACTTTAGGAGGACAATATCTTGGAAGTTTTCTGGAAAGATTAATTCGCCCCTTATAGCATCGACTATTTTAACGGAATTTTCCTTATTGCCTTCTGACTTTAATCTTAAGACATAGTCTTCTCCTCCGGCGAGCCTTTCATCGACTTCTTCAAGGGAAAGTTCCCTGTGCCTTGCCCATTCACCATAAATTCCAGTTTCTATACTCAATTCTATTTGCCTATTTCTGATTTCTTCTATTTCTTTTTCTGATTCAAAGCTGGGGTAGGCCCTGCCATTTTCAACTAACTTCTTTGCGAAAGTATGGTAGATGGAAACCCTTTCTGACTGCCTATAGGGGCCATAGTCTCCAAAGTCTCCAATTAAAGTTACTCCTTCATCAAATTCAATTTCAAAGTGCTTTAAGGAATTGATAATTAATTCCTCTGCCCCTTCTACATACCTTGTCCTGTCTGTATCTTCAATCCTTAAGAACATTACACCATTGTTTTTCTTTGCCTCCAGCTTGTCAACTAGGGCACCATAAAGGTTTCCCACATGGATAAAGCCGGTGGGGCTTGGGCCAAGCCTTGTTACTGATGCCTTCTTATTTAAATCCCTGGTGGGATAAATTTCTTCATATTCTTCTGGTGACTTTAATTCTTCTTTAAATAATAAGTTTGCCAGCTTCTGGTAGTCCATTTTAATTCCTCCTAAATAATTTAATTAGAAGGCTTTGCCTTCGTAGTTATTGTATAAAATACCAGTATCACTGCGAGGAGACAAAGCCGACGAAACAATCCAGCAATGAAAGATTGATCTGTGTATATTATTATCCACTGGATCGCCACGCCACTTCGAGGCTCGTGATGACGAAAATGGGAAATTTTTTAGTATCAAATACCATTTTCATAGAATAAAATATAGGGGCGATTGATAACCGCCCCTAGAAAATCTTATAAAAATTATAACCCATAGGGGAGTCGAACCCCTGATTCCACCGTGAGAGGGTGGTGTCTTGACCACTTGACCAATGGGTCTCTAACATTTAATAGGATACAATAATTTTAATAACTTGTCAATATTTTTTTGAAAAGTATATGCCAGTTACAGTCATGGGTGAATAGGTTTACCATTTTTTTTAAAAAGTTTATGAAAAAACTTTATAAAATGTAAAAAAATTTTTAATTAATTGTGGAAATTTTGCCCAACTTGTGTTATAGTATAGCCGGTTAAGTTTATTTCGACATCTTTTATTGAATCTTTCCTAACAAGCTTGGAAGATTTGGAAAAGTTTTTATAATAACCGAGGCATCGGGGCTGGCTCTTTATGAGAAAATGCTTTACGAGTTGCACGTTCGGGAGAACCCAATAATAAGAAAGGAGGGTTGCCTTGGATGCAACCTTAAAGAAATTTAAGCACAAGGCGACAAAAATTCAATGGATTTTAGACTATCAAAAGAACAAGAAATGGTTCAAATGGTAATGAGAGAGTTCGCAGAAGAAAAGGTTAAGCCTATCGCTGCTGAAATCGATGAAAGTGAAGAATTTCCAATGGAAAATGTAAAGCTCATGGGCAAGTACGACATGATGGGTATACCATTCCCGGTAGAGTACGGTGGAGCTGGAGGAGATGAGCTGGCTTACGCAATAGCTGTGGAGGAACTTTCAAAAGTTTGCGGCACAACTGGCGTAATATTATCTGCCCATACATCACTGGCTTGTTGGCCAATTTTCAAGTATGGAACTGAAGAGCAAAAACAAAAATACTTAATCCCTCTTTGCAAGGGAGACCACATAGGAGCTTTTGCTCTTACTGAGCCAAACGCTGGTACAGACTCATCAGCTCAACAAACGACAGCTGTTTTAGATGGAGATAACTACATCCTTAACGGAAGTAAAATCTTTATCACAAATGGTGGTGTAGCTGATACATTCATAGTATTTGCTATGACTGACAAGGCTCAAGGAAACAGGGGAATTTCTGCATTTATCGTAGAAAAAGGCTTTGAAGGCTTCTCAATTGGTAAGATTGAAGAAAAAATGGGTATCAGGGCATCTTCTACAGCAGAATTAATTTTCCAAGACTGCAAAGTTCCAAAGGATAACCTTCTAGGAAAAGAAGGTGGCGGATTTAAGATTGCCATGACTACACTTGATGGTGGTAGAATTGGTATCGCTGCCCAAGCTTTAGGAATAGGTGAAGGTGCTTACAATGAAGCTGTTAAATACCTAGGAGAAAGACAACAATTTGGTAGACCTCTATCTAAGTTCCAAGGTCTACAATGGATGGTTGCAGACATGAAGACAGATCTTGATGCTGCAAAACTACTGGTATATAGGGCGGCATTTAATAAGGCTAATGGACTACCATATGGTCAAGAAGCTGCTATGGCAAAATTATTTGCTGCGAATACAGCTATGGATGTTACAACAAAGGCAGTTCAACTATTTGGTGGATATGGATATACTAAGGATTATCCGGTTGAAAGAATGATGAGAGACGCTAAGATTACTGAAATTTACGAGGGTACTTCCCAAGTTCAAAAGATGGTAATCGCTGGCAAGGAACTTAAATAGGAGGAGGGCATTATGAGAATAATCGTTTGCGTAAAACAGGTGCCTGATACTACTGAAGTAAAGATAGACCCTGTAAAAAACACATTAATCAGAGATGGGGTTCCAAGTATTGTTAACCCTGACGATAGAAATGCTTTAGAAGAAGCTTTAAGAATTAAAGACGAACATAAGGATACAGAAGTAATAGTCCTTTCCATGGGACCACCACAAGCAGATGTTGCTTTAAGAGAATGTATCGCTATGGGGGCAGACAAGGCATACTTACTAACAGATAGGGCAGTTGCCGGCTCTGACACATGGGCTACTTCAACAGCTTTAACTGCTGCTATTAACTATATAGGCGATGCAGATATAATCTTCTGTGGTAGACAAGCAATAGATGGGGACACAGCACAAGTTGGACCTCAAATTGCAGAACACATGGACCTACCACAAATCACATATGTTGAAGAATTGAAGGTTGAAGGTGACAAGGTTGTTTGTAAGAGGGCATTAGAAGACGGATATATGATGATTGAATCAAAGATGCCTGTTCTATTGACTGCTATTAAAGAATTAAACGAGCCAAGATACCCTTCAATTAAAGGAATCTACCATGCATATAACAAAGAAAATGAAGGTCTTGTTCAATTAGTATCAGCAAAAGAAACTAATGTAGACTTCTCAAATATAGGTTTGGATGGTTCACCAACTAAGGTTGCTAAATCATTCCCGGCTCAAGGTAGAATTGCAGAAGGTCTACTGTTAGACGGTACTGCTACAGAAAAGGCTGAAGCTCTTGCAGCTAAGCTTAGGGTTAAACATATCATTTAGGAGGGAGAAAGATGACTGAAATAAATGTTTCTGATTACAAGGGAGTTTGGGTCTTTGCTGAACAAAGACAAGGAAAACTCATGAATGTCGCAATCGAACTCTTAGGAGAAGGTAGAAAGATTGCTGATGGATTAAAGACAGACTTAACAGCTGTTATTCTAGGAAATGGAGTTAAAAACCTGGCTGATGAACTGGCATGCTATGGTGCAGACAAGGTTATATATGCTGAAAGTCCATTATTAGAAAATTATACAACTGACGGCTATGCTTACACTATTTCTGACTTGATTAGAGAGAGAAAGCCGGAAGTATTCCTAATTGGTGCTACTAATATCGGTAGGGACTTAGGACCAAGAATTTCTGCAAATATCCACACTGGACTTACTGCAGACTGTACAAAACTGGAAGTTGATGAAGAAAACCATAGATTATTACAAACCCGTCCGGCTTTTGGTGGAAACCTAATGGCTACAATTATTTGCCCTAACCACAGGCCACAAATGTCAACAGTTAGACCTGGCGTTATGGCTAAGGCTAAGAGGGATGATTCTAAGAAGGGTCAAGTTGAAGTTGTTGGAACAAAGGTAACTGAAGACCAAATCAGGGCAAAGGTTACTGATGTTAAGACTGGTATCAAACATGTGGTTCAATTAGAAGAAGCTAAGATTATCGTATCTGGCGGTAGAGGACTTGGAAATCCAGAAGGCTTTAAGCTTATCAAGGAATTAGCTGAAAAGCTAGGTGGCGAAGTAGGTGCTTCAAGGGCTACAGTTGACGCTGGCTGGATACCTCAAGCCCACCAAGTTGGTCAAACAGGAAAGACTGTTCACCCTGAACTATACATTGCTTGCGGTATTTCAGGAGCAATCCAACATCTTGCTGGTATGTCAGATTCCAAGACTATAGTTGCTATTAACAAGGATAAGGATGCCCCAATATTTGGCATCTGTGACTATGGTATAGTAGGCGATGTTTACGAAATCATACCTGAAATAATTTCAGCTATTGATAGGGTAGACGACTTGGCTATAGTATAAAAAAATAAAACAATAAGACTCGAGGAGCCTTCCTCGAGTTTTTATTGTTTTTTTGAATGTAATTGCCCTTTATTTTTATGGAAATTAAGCTATAATAGATGAGAAGGGGGATGACTTAAAAGTAAACTTGCTAACAAAAATGCAGGGAAGAATACCATCCTTCCGAACAAGGCAAAGACTATAATAAAAAGAATTACAAAGGAGAAGATATGAAGAATTATAAAATAAGTAAAGAAGATTATAAGGTTAGCAAGTGGTCGGGAGGAGAAACAAGGGAAGTATTTATTTATCCAGCTGAAAGTAGCTTAGAGGAAAGGAACTTTCAAGTCCGTATCTCATCAGCCACAGTAGAAGTGGAAGAGTCAGAATTTTCAGCCTTTAATGGCTATGACAGGATACTTATGGTCCTAAAAGGAATTGTTAAGCTTGAACACACAAGCCCTGTTTCCAAAAGGACTGTAGAACTTTCATCACTTATGCAGGACTCCTTTTCTGGGTCGATTAAGACCAAGTCCTATGGGAAGTGCACAGACTATAATGTCATTAGCAAGGAAGGACTGGCAAGCGAGTTAAGGACAGTGGTTAATGGTTAAGTTATTATTGAAGAAGACAGAATTTATCATTTTTTTGCTATTAAACCTATTAGTTTAAGACTTCAAATTAACGAAGAAGCAAGTGAAGTTGAGCTTGAACAAGAGGAGTCTTATGTAATAAAAGAAAGTATAGGAAAGGTTTTTATTAATTCAAGGGACAATGAAATATCCTGCCTGGTAAGTCTTGTCAAGTAAGATATGTGTGCATGTATTTTTAAGATGAGACCTATTTACCCAAGCATATAAAAGTTGAAAAAAGGAAAAATCCCTAATAGACCTTTTCAATATACAGATGCACCTGTCAAAGAAATATTTACTACTAACAAATAGTAAATAATCGTTGAACTTTTAACTGATTCGTTATATAATGAAAAGTAAGGAGAGATAAATGGGAAAATATAATTTACATGCGACTGTGGCCTTTGGCTTAGAAGCAATTACTAAAAGAGAATTGATTGGTTTGGGAATGGAAAATGTCCGTGTTGAGGACGGGAAAGTCCGCTTTTCCGGAGATGAATACGATATAGCAAAGGCGAATTTGTGGCTAAGGACTGCTGACAGGGTTTTACTAGAAGTGGGCGAGTTTAAGGCCCTTTCTTTTACTGAACTTTTCGACAAGACAAGGGAAATTCCCTGGGAGGAATATATTCCGGAGGATGGTAACTTTACTGTGGATGGAAGCTCTGTCAAGTCTAAGCTTTTTTCTATCTCCGACTCCCAGTCCATTGTGGAGAAGGCCATTGTTGAAAGGTTAAAGGAAAACTATAAGGGGGTTGACTGGTTTGAAAAGACCGGTGCCCGATACAAGGTAAAGGTTGCCCTGTTAAGGGATATTGCGACGATTACTATAGACACAACCGGTGAATCATTACATAAGAGGGGCTACAGGAAGAGGCAGGCCATTGCACCGATAAAGGAGACTTTGGCTGCTGCTATGGTCATGTTGAGCTTTTGGAAGCCTGAAAGACCTTTATTCGACCCATTTTGCGGGTCGGGTACTATACTTGTTGAGGCTGCACTGATTGGGAAGAATATTGCACCCGGTCTTGACAGGTCCTTTGTGGCTGAAACATGGGACATGATTGACCCAAAGGTCTGGAAGGAAGAAAGGGTAAAGGCTCTAAAGGAGATTAGGAATGATGTTAAACTTAATCTTTTGGGGTCTGACATAGACAGGAAGTTGGTCCTAATTGCAAGGGACAATGCCTTTAATCTTGGACTTGAAGATGACATTGCTTTCACTATTAAGGACTTTAGGGATGTGGACTTGAAGGACGACTATGGTGTTTTGATTACTAACCCTCCTTACGGGGAGAGGATTTCTGAGATAGATGAGGCAAAGGAATTATATAAAGACTTGGGCGAGAAGATGAAGGACCTAAAGACTTGGTCTATCTATGTAATCACCAACCATGAGGACTTTGAGAAGTCCTATGGGAGAAAGGCTGATAGGAAGAGAAAATTATTTAATGGTAATATAAAAACTGACTATTATCAATTTTATGGCGAAAGGCCACCAAGGGAGTGATATGATGAAGATTTACACAAAAACAGGAGATAAAGGAGAGACTTCTCTATATGATGGAAACAGGGTTGGCAAGGATGATATCAGGGTGGAGTCTTATGGGACAATTGATGAGCTGAACTCTGTTCTTGGGATTGCCAAGAACTACTTAGAGGATGATGAGGCCATCAAGAGGCTTGAAATTATCCAAAATAAGTTATTTACTGTAGGTGCTATGTTGGCTACTAGGGATAAGGATAAACTAAGGGTTACTTTGACGGAGGAGGATGTTAAGGAACTTGAGGAGTATGTGGACGATTACATGGCTAGAATTGGTGAGTTCAGGGGTTTTATCCTGCCCGGAAATAATTTAAAGTCCGCCTACCTTCACTTGGGAAGAACTGTTGTGAGACGGGCGGAGAGGGCTATCATTAGGTTATCCGGCGATGAATTTGTGGAAGATGTGGTTTTACGATATGTTAACAGACTTTCTGATTTTTTATTTGCCATGGCATCTTTTTTCGAGGGAGAGAGAAGGGCTATAGATTTTAAGGAGTAAATTATGCATAAATCTATTTTAATGATAGAAGAAGAAATTATCAATTTGGGTAGGAGCCTCCATATTCTAAATTCTATGGAAGACAGCGTTAGGATTATTAGGACGGATGGAGTCGTTATTTTTGCCAATAAGAAGCTTATAGAAGAGCTTGGTCGTGACCCTGTTGGTTCTCTTGCCGAGTGTTATGTGCAAGAAAAGGATAGCATAGAGGATGGGTGTTTAGTCAAGCAATGCCTAGATGATGGCCTTCCAAAACAAAAGGAAGAAATTATCAAGGGCAAGTGTTTTTCAGTAAAGGTTTCTCCTATTTACAATCTGAACAGGGAAATTACTTCCTGTATCGAAGTTTTTAGAGATATATCTAGGGAGAGGACTCTAGAGATAGAGCTGTTCAATAAGAGGGTGAGGCTGGAAGAGGATATTGAATTTGCTAGGAACATCCAAAGAAAGATTCTTCCTACTAGGGAAAGGTATGGAAACCTATCTATAAATTACCTATATGAACCTTCTGAAATGCTTTCAGGAGATGTTTTTGATATCTTTAAAATAGGCCGAAGCCATGTGGGATTTTATGTGGCAGATGTTGCAGGACATGGCCTTGCTGCTGCCATGTTAGCAATGTATGTTAAGCAGGCTATGAGGTCTATTAAGGAATACCACAGGAGTCCGGCTCAAACACTCAAGGAACTCCATGAGAGAATGTATAAGTTAGACTTAGGGCCCGAAAGGTACTTAACCCTATTCTATGGTGTTTATGATATGGAAAAAGAGATTTTAAGGTATTCAAATGCTGGTCACAATTCACCTCCAATAGTAATTAGCGGTGGTGAAATTAACTTGCTTGAATTATCTGGTTATCCACTTTTTAACTTATTTAAATCTGTGAAATATAAGGAAGAGATGGTTCACTTTGGGGAAGATGACAAGCTATTCCTTTATACAGATGGACTTACTGAGAAGAGGATAGAGGATGGGAGCTTTTTAGGGTCAGGTGGTTTGATTGATCTGGTAAAAAGTGACCCTGAAAATATTTTAAAAAATATTGAGAAGATATTTGATGGTGGAAAGCCCGAGTTAGATGACTATGCGGCTGTGCTGATTGAAAGGAGATAGTATGACTAAATCTTTGGTTGTTGTGGACTGTCAAAACGACTTTATAACTGGGACTTTAGCCTGCGATAATGCAGAAGATGCTGTGGATAAGATTGTTGACTTTGTCAATGAAAATCCTGATGTTAAAGTATTTTATACATCAGATTGGCATTCTGAAGTTAATGGTAGTTTCAAAGAAAATGGGGGAATTTGGCCACCCCATTGTGTTGCCGGCACCTGGGGAGCAGAATTGTCAAAGGCCTTCGAAAAGATTAATGATGAGACTAAAAGACCTAATGAAAACAATACTTACTATAAAGGTCTTGATGACCATGTTGAAGAGTATTCTGCCTTTAACGCTAAGAACAAGGCGGGCAGAGTCTTGCATGAGGAAACCGGTGATGAAGTCGTGGTAGTTGGAATAGCCAGTGAATATTGCGTAAGGGAAACTGCCCTTGATTTTAATAAAAAAATTAACAAAGTTGTAATTAAAAAAGACTTATTGGGGTATGTTAATGGGGAGGACCATGTTAAAAATATTGACGAGTTGGATAAAATAATTTCAATAATATAGGAGGGATGGATGTGACTTATAAGAATTTATTACTTAAGAAGGAAGGCAATGTTTCTATACTTTCTATCAACAGGGAAAAGGCACTTAATGCTCTTAACTCAGAGGTTTTGGATGAGTTATCCTGTGCCATAGACGAGCTTTCAGAGGACAAGAATACTTATGTAGTTGTTCTCACTGGGGAAGGCAGGTCTTTTGTTGCAGGGGCGGATATCGGAGAAATGAGTTCATTAAATGCAGAAGAGGCTAGGACCTTTGCTAAAAAGGGACTTGATACATTTAGAAAGTTAGAACTGATGGAAAAACCTGTGATTGCAGCGGTGAATGGTTTTGCCCTTGGTGGAGGTTGTGAGCTATCTCTTGCCTGTGACATTAGGCTTGCATCAAGTAAGGCTAAGTTTGGTCAACCGGAGACAGGGCTTGGGATTACTCCCGGCTTTGCAGGGACTCAAAGGCTACCTAGACTTGTGGGAACTGGACTTGCTAAAGAATTAATTTACACTGCAAAAACCATTGGTGCAGACGAAGCTTTAAGGATTGGTTTGGTGAACGCTGTTTATGAGCCGGAGGCTTTGATGGAAGAGGCCTTGAAGTTGGCAAATGAGATAGCTTCAAAGGGACAACTTGCAGTTAGGTATGCTAAAGCTGCCATCAACCATGGGGTTGAAACAGACTTAGATACAGGCATGGAAGTTGAAAGGAATGTCTTTGGACTTTGCTTTGCAACAGAGGACCAAAAAGAGGGCATGAAGGCATTTTTGGAAAAAAGACCGGCAGAATTCAAATGTAAATAACTCAAATTTAGTATATTGTTAGAAGAGAGCCTTGGCAATCCATAGAACTTAAATAGAGTTAGTAAAAAATATTATATAGGAGGTAGGTTAGTATGAAATTAGGTATTCTAGGTAGGGGAACAATGGCACAAGGTATTGCTCAAATTTTTGCACAAAAAGGTAACGATGTAGTAATGTGGGTTAGGAATATTGATGATTCTGCTCCAAGAAAGAGTATAGCGAGTGTTGAAAAAGGACTTGGAAGACTTGTAGAAAAGGAAAAAATTTCACAGGCAGATATGGATGCAACTCTTGCTAAAATTAAAATTACTACAGATATGAATGAAATGAAGGATGCTGACCTAGTTGTTGAAGCTATTTCTGAGGACATGGATATTAAGAAAGAAACCTTCAAGAAACTTGATGAAATTTGTAAAGATGGGGCAATCTTAGCAACAAATACATCTTCACTTTCTATTACTGAAATAGCATCAGCTACTAAGAGACCGGAAGCTGTTATTGGAATGCACTTCTTCAACCCAGTACCAATGATGAAATTAGTTGAAGTCATTGCCGGTGAAATGACCTGTCCGGATGTTGTTAAAAAGGTTATTGAACTTTCAGAGTCTGTTGGCAAGGTGCCTGTAGAAGTAAAAGAAGCTCCAGGCTTTGTTGTTAACAGGATATTAATCCCTATGATTAACGAAGCTTGTGGAATCCTAGCAGATGGTGTTGCTTCAGCAAGTGACATTGACGAAGCTATGAAGCTTGGTGCAAACCACCCAATGGGACCTTTGGCTCTAGGCGACTTGGTTGGACTTGATGTTTGCTTGGCTATTATGGAAGTATTGTATAATGAGTACGGCGATACTAAGTACAGACCTCACCCACTACTAAGAAAGTTGGTAAGGGCAGGTAAGCTTGGTAGAAAGACAAAGATTGGATTCTTTGACTATAATAAATAATTGATTGGATTAAGTGGGGCGGATTTATTCCGTCCCATTTTAATAGCCTGGAGCTTTTGTTAATAACATTTGGAAAGTTCCAGAATTATTATTTTTCTGATATTTGGAGCCAAGTAAGAATTCCTCTAAAATAGTCACATTAGTAAAAGAATATTTGATGTTGATATCTCAATGTGTCATTATAGTCTTCATAATTTGGGCAAGAAATACGGGCTAGATTTTTCAGGGGGCAGATTAATGAAGAAGGGTGCGAGGACATTTTTTTACATACTCTTAGCAATAGCTATTTTTTTGTATCTGTCCTTATAGAAATTTCCCTGTATTACATTAATAGAAAGACAAGGCAGTGTATGCCAATAAAAGAAGTAAGAATCTGAAAAGAATATATAGAATAACCTCCACGGGAAGATAGGCTCTTGGAGTTTATTTTTTGTAAATATTTACAATTTATGATTGTATCGTAAATTAGTTGGGATTATTCTTGAATTCTTTTATTTATTCGTATATTATGATATGAGTGTCAAAAGTATAAATTATTGTATTTTAATGCTTAATGAGAAATTACTTTTGACATCCTAATCAATTGACTATAGGAAATGGGACTTTGTTCACTTGACAATTAAGCCAACAAAAATGAGTCAATTTGAATTCTATTTCGAGTTCTATAAATTGTATGTAAAGCTAGCAAGTCTTATTATGAGAAAAAAGGTCCTGCCTATTAAATACATAGGTTCGGCTGTAAATGCCTCCTTTGAATACTGGATTGAAGCTATAAAAGGAATGAGGAGACCCCAATGAGATATTATGTTTGGGAAAACTTAGCCTACAAGTAAACAATTTATGGGTGCAAAAATACTCTCTTGGGCCAACTAGGCGGGAAGTATCTAAAATTATTATACCCCTGCTGGATGAAAGGCCTGAATTAAAAATATTGGATATTGGATGTGGAACAGGTCAAATTTTAAATGAAGTCTCTTCCACCCATCCAATGGTTGACTACTTAGGGATTGATGTTGCCAACAATATGATAGAGCTTGCTAAAGAGAATAATAAGGGGGCAAATATTAAGTTTATAGTGTCATCTATCGAAGATTTTAAATCCGATGGGAAGTTTGACATTATCTTATGCACCCACGCCTTCCCTTATTTTCCTAACAAGGAAGAAATGCTAAAGAAGATGGCGAACTTATGTAATGAAAAGGGAGAGCTAATTATAGTGAACTCTTCAAGCAATTCTTTAAAGGACTTAGTAATCAACTTCTTTTTAAAGGCGACAACCAGTGAAGCAAAGTATTTATCAATTGGTGAAATGAAAGAATTGTTTGAAAGGGCAGGTTTAAAGCTAAAGAAGATAAATATTATTAGAGAAAAAGTTATATGCCAACTATTCCTTTATTTCATCTGGAAAGCTAGTTAAGCTATGGAAATACTCTTAATAAGACCCAAACCCCATAAGGAAACCATTGGCTTGCAAAATGTAATGATTTGTGAACCCTTGGAATTGGAGTATGTTGCTTCAAACATAGAGCCTCATGGTCATAAAGCTACGATTGTAGATATGATTATAGAAAAGAAGAGGATTTCTTATTTTCTTGAAAAATATAAAGCGAAAGTGGTGGGAATTACAGGTTATATCTCCCATGTCAACATTATTAAAAAATATGCAGAAGAAATAAAGACCTACAGTAAGGACATCATAGTCATTGTTGGCGGGGTCCATGCTGAAGTAAACCCTGAGGATTTTGAATGCGTGAACATTGATTATATAATTAGAGCAAATGGACTAAAGACAATAATTAACCTGTTGAATAGGCTGGAACAGAAGGAAACAACCGAAGATATTGCAGGTATATATAATAAGGCGGTTAAAGGTCATGAAAAGGAGACGACCTTTGATTATATTTTCCCTGACAGGGACAAGGTAAACAAGTATCGGTCCAAGTACTACTACATGTTCCACAGGAATTGCAGTTTGATAAAAATATCCTTTGGCTGTCCTTACCAATGTAGCTTTTGTTTTTGTAGAAGGATAACTGATGGACACTATTTTTATCGTGACTTGGACAATATAATCGATGAGCTAAAAGCTATTAAGGAAAAAGAAATCTATATAGTTGATGATGACTTTTTAGTTGATAGGGATAGGATATTGGACTTTTGTCACCTATTAAAAAAGGAAAAATAGAAAAGAAGTATTTGATTTACGGCAGGGCAGACTTTATTGCACTTGGCAGATGGATAAAAAAACTGGGCCTTACCTTTGTTAACCTCCAACCCTTAACCCCTCTAAGGGGTACGGACTTGTATGAGGAGTATAGGGAGGACTTTATCATTAAGGAAGAGGAGTATGAAAAGTGGGATTTGGCACACTTGCTTGTGAGACCTTCAAAAATCTCTGTGAGAAAGTATTATCTTTATACCCTAATCCTCTATTATATGATTATGGTCAATCCTAAAAGTGGTCTTTATATGATAAGAAGGTATGGACTAAGGGACACGGTTAAATTAAGTTTTGGTGCATTAAAGGTTAATATTCAATACCTGAAAAAATTATTTTAGTATAGGGGTTTGACCTTTAACTTCCCTTTCAGCGAATTAGGTACATTGCGAGGCAGTGCATATACCTAAAAATATGACCCCAGAAGAATTAACGCAGGCCTATTGGGACCTCTACAATGAGGTTTACTCTTGGCCTTCAATTATAATCTGCTAAGTTTGACTTATATAATTTATAAAATCTATTTTTCCACAGGAATTTTGGCCAAGATAGCCAGTACAATCAGTACAATTATCCCGGTTACTATTCCAACAAAATATAAGCCTGAACCTATAGCTAGGCCTATACCTGAATTTACCCATAGGGTTGCCGCAGTTGTAAGACCTTGTACACCATTACCTCCGGTCCTTGTAATTATTGTACCTGCTCCAAGAAAGCCTATACCGGAAACCACTTGTGCTGCGATCCTTGCCGGGTCAGCCCCATACATTTCATGCATCTTAATGGAAAGAAGCATAATCAAACAAGACCCGATTGCAACTAGCATATTGGTCCTTAGGCCTGCAGACCGGTGATTTTTTTCCCTCTCAAAGCCAATGATACCACTTATTAGGGCTGAAAGAGCCAGTCTGCCAAGAATTTCTACATTTGTTATGGATTGTAAATCCATTACGCTTTCCATAGAATCTCCCTCTTTCTAAGAAATATTAACTTGAGCCTTTTCTCTTTTTTCGACCAACCTAAAGAGAAGCTTATAAAAGATAGCAAAAAGAGGCACAGCCAAAAAAGTACCAACTATTCCAAACAGGCTCCCGCCAAGTATAACTGCCACCAATACCCATATGCCGGGAAGACCGACCTTTTCCCCCACAACCTTGGGGTAGACAATGTTCCCTTCAAGTTGCTGCAGTATGATTTGAAAAATAATATAGATTATTGCCTGAGGCAGACTTACTGTCCCAATCATTATGAAGCCGAAGATTGCTCCTAGATAAGCCCCGACAA
The DNA here is from genome assembly GCA_012520935.1 of Tissierellia bacterium. Classification (GTDB taxonomy): domain Bacteria; phylum Bacillota; class Clostridia; order Tissierellales; family Peptoniphilaceae; genus JAAYNG01. Next base: position 14,375 of record JAAYNG010000063.1, read on the forward strand.
TTGGAATAAGGGCAGTTAAGCCCACAAAAGATGCTATCATGGCAGGGTATGGCATCTTTAAGACCATCATACCAAGAGCGGTTAGTATTCCAAGTATAAAGGCTTCGGTAACCTGCCCAACAATAAAGGCGGAGAAGGTATCGTTGGAAATTTTTAAAGTTTCATATAGTTCCTGCCTTTTCTCTTCTGCCAAGAAACTTCTAAATATCCTGTCAAACCTCTCCTTGAGCCTGTCCTTACCAAAAATAATATAAACTGAAAAGATTATTGCAAAGAGCAGGGTGACAATTCCTCCGAAGAAGCTAGTTATGATATTAAAAGTCCCTCCTGCAAGCTGGGCAGCCTTGTCTGTAAAGTTCTTTAAAATGGTCTTAAGGTCCGGAAGGTACTTCATAATCTCCTTTTGAAGGTCAGGAATATACTTCAAGGCTTCCTTCTGTAAGTCCGGATAGTTTGAAGTAATCTTGTTTAATAAAGCCACTCCCTTATCATATAAGCCGGGCAGGCTATCAATGAAAACTTTAATCAACTCTGCTATTTGAGGTATAACCATCCCGAAAACAAAGCCTAAAACTGCTATTATTAAAATTAAGGCCAAGAGGAAACTAAGAGGCCTCTTTATTTGTCCAACTATATTATTTGACCTTGCAAACAGGGTACTTTCAAAAAAAGATGTTGGAATGTTCAGTATTAAAGCTAAAAATAGTCCAATAAAAATAGGTTTTAGGGCACTCCCTAAATTGGCTATTAAAACTAAAAAGTTATTAAAGTATAGGACTATCAGCAAAAGCAAGGCGGCTAAGCAAATTAGCCTTGCAACAGCCTTATGTTCATTACTCATCCCTTATTGCCTCCATAAATTCTTTACCGGTAATGGTTTCTTTTTCAATTAGGAACCTAGCAGCCCTGTCCATCTTGTCCCTGTTTTCTGTCAAAATATTTCTAGCACTTTCTTGTGCATCCTTAATTATCTTTAAAACTTCTTCATCAATTAGCTTTCTGGTTTCAGAAGAACAAGTCACGGACGAGTCCCCGCCCAAGTATTGGTTGCTAGATGTTTCTAAGGACATCATGCCAAACTTGTCGCTCATGCCGTACTTGGTAACCATTTCCCTAGCCAGCTTTGTAGCCTTTTCTATGTCGTTTGCAGCTCCGGTGGTAATACAGTCAAAGACAACCTCTTCGGCAGCCCTTCCCCCACAAAGGACTTCTATTTTCTGTATTGCATCTGTTTTAGTCATTAGAAACTTCTCATCAGGCTCAACCTGCATAGTATAGCCAAGCGCACCGCTTGTTCTAGGAATTATAGTGATTTTCTCAACCGGTGCTGACCCTGTCTGCATGGCAGCCACAAGGGCATGACCAATTTCATGGTAGGCTACAACTTCCTTTTCCTTAGGTGAGAGGACAGTGTTTTTCTTTTGCTGACCTGCAATTACTGTTTCTATGGATTCCACCAAGTCGTCAGTAGTTACAGCAGACCTACCAGTCCTAACAGCTCTTAATGCTGCCTCATTTACTATGTTGGCAACTTGAGCTCCGGATGCTCCGGCTGTCATTCGAGATACAAAATTATAGTCTATTTCTCCTTCAGTCTTCACCTTTCTCAAGTGGACCTTTAGAATTTCAATCCTTCCTTTAAGGTCAGGCAATTCCATATTTACATGCCTATCAAACCTGCCCGGTCGCAACAGTGCCGGGTCCAGCACATCCGGTCTGTTGGTTGCAGCAAGTATGATTACACCCTTATTGCTTTCAAAACCATCCATTTCAGTAAGTAGTTGGTTGAGAGTCTGCTCCCTTTCATCATTGGAAGTAAATGAAGAATCTCTCTTCTTTCCAATCGTATCAATCTCGTCAATAAAAACTATACAAGGGGCATGTTTACTTGCCTGGTCAAAGAGGTCCCTAACCTTAGCAGCCCCCCTACCAACAAACATTTCCACAAACTCAGAGCCGGAAATTGAAAAGAAGGGTACCTCCGCCTCTCCTGCTACAGCCTTAGCCATAAGAGTTTTACCGGTTCCCGGCGGACCTACAAGGAGGACACCCTTTGGGCACTGTGCTCCAATCTCTTCATACTTCTTTGGATTGTTTAAGTAGTCAATAATTTCCATTAAAGACTCCTTTGCCTCTTCTTGCCCCGCCACATCCTCAAAGGTCTTCTTGTCCTTGTCAGGCTCATAAATCTTTGCAGCCTTTCCTGACCCAATATTAAGTCCGGAAGCCCCAATACGACCATCCATCCTTGAGAAGAGTCTACGACCTATCATTGTAAAGATAATGATAGGAAGGATATATGATAAAATTATACCTAGAAATAGGTTGGGCTTTTCAGGGATAATCTTTGTAAACTCAACATTTTTTTCCATGAGTTTATTAATTATCTCCGGGTCGTCCATAAACCCTGTCTTATAGAAGTAGTTTCTTCCATCCTTTTCAATCTGATATCTGATTTCCTCGTCTTGGATTTCTACAAACTTTACATTACCTGCTTCTACATTTTCCAAAAAGTCCTTATAAGTAGAAAGTTGAACTTGATTTTGCAACATCTTTGGTATAATAAACCAATTTAATAAAAATATAAATAAAAATACCAATAAATAATAAGATGCTGTCCTTTCCATTTTTGTTTTGTTCTTGTCGTCTTTATTCATATAATTCCTCCTTTTATTATATGTATATTTATACCCGATAGGAGGTGACAATAACCAAATAAAAAAAGCCACTGCACATAAAGCGATGGCAATCATTATTATACTATTACAAAGTTTTCTTTCAAAGGCTTTGCCAAGACAAATTGGTTCTTTGTCAAGTATTGGGGGATAAATTTTTTTAAAACCACTAATTTATCCTCAATCTAGGTATTTTTTAATACCTATCTGTATAATGTTAATTTAATTGTATTTTAAGAGCTTTTAGGGTATAGCAAACAAGCCTAGAGCCTCTTTTCTTTTATTTGAGCTTTATTAACTAAATACTAAGAGTATTTTTGTCCTAAAATGGTTGAAGTTCGGCATGCCAAAACTTACCCTTTTTATCG
>JAAYNG010000006.1 GCA_012520935.1 Tissierellia bacterium
AATTTTAAATAAGGCTATATAAAATAGGGCAATAGATAATAGAAACTTGTCTTTTACCCCCTAGTCTCTAAGAGTTTGTTCTTCAAATCGTTCTCTATAACAATAAGTTCTTTTTCAGCATTTAACCTTTTTGTCCTACCGTCTTTTTGAATCTTCAGTGTCTCATCAATGGTTTGCATCAGGTCCCTATTGACCTTTTTCAGGGTCTCTATATCAATAATTCCTCTTTCAGATTCTTTGGCCACTTTAATTGTACTTTGCTTTAGCATCTCTGAATTTTTGGTAAGGAGTTCATTTGTTGCATCAGAGACCTCTTTTTGTAGCTTGAGGGTGTTTTGCTGCTTATAAAGTCCAATGGCAATTACAATCTGGCTCTTCCATAGTGGTATTGTGTTTAAGATGGTTGTCTGAATTTTTTCCACCAGGAGCTTGTCATTGTTTTGAATCAGCCTTATTTGGGGTGCAGTCTGTATAGCCATAGTCTTAGATAATTTTAAGTCGTGAATCTTCTTTTCAAACCTATTTATGGTCTGCTCGAAGTCTGCCACAACCTGGGCCTGCATCTGGTCTCCTGACTCTTTTGCTTCTGCCTTTAGCTTGGGAAGGACTTCCTCCCTCATTTCCGCCAGTTTTTCCTCACCTGCTTGAATATAAACCTTGAGGTCGGAAAAGTATTCCAGGTTCTTTGCATATAGGCTATCAAACATAGAAATATCCTTAAGCATTTCCATCCTAGATGAATCAAGCTTGGCTTCAATGGAGTCTATCTGACCTTCTAGGGTCTGATATTTTAAAATAAACTTCTCAAAGGACTTAATCAGTCCTACCACCAGGGGAAGTTTCGATAGGAAGCCTTCACTTTTCCCTATTTCTTCAATGTCTAAATCCTTGACCTTTATCATTAAATCAGACATAAGTTCTCCCACTTCTCCTGAATCCTTTGCCTTAATGTTAGACAGGATATTCCCGGAAAATTCAGAAATATTCCTTTGGGCTCCAACCCCATATTGGACCAGTTCATTGGAGTTTAAAAAGTTGATGGAGTTTTTTACTTCTTCCACCTTTGCCCTCTCTTCCGGTGTAAGTTCTGCACTAGGGCTTTCCATAAGTTCAGTTTTGGTCTCTACCACTATTGGATTTCTCTCATCCATGGACTTCTTATTTAGTAGGGCATCCATTGTTATTTCATTATTCATTATATTCTCCTCCTATTGCAAGGTATTTATTATTTTTTCCATGGTTTTGTAGTCAGGCATTGGGATTATCCTTGTTACCGATTTTTCCACTCCCGAAACTCCAAAGATTGAGGTATCTTGTTCTCCTCCTGCGACCCCAGTCCTATAACCATGTTCTTCCCAGGCGAGTCTTTGAATATCCTCACCCATCAGGACTTCCGTCGCCCTTTTACCTTCATCGGTAAGGGCGATATATATGTGGCTGGACCAGACAGTAGGTGTAGGGTAGATTATTTTTATCTTATCCTTGACCTTTTCAAAGCTCTCTGGTCTTTCCTTGGAAAATTCCAGTAATTGACTCTCATAGCCGACAATTATCGGTTTTGCTCCCACACCTGTCTTTAAAAATTGGCTAAATAGGTCAGCTGATGAACTCTCCATATACCCAATCTTTTCAAAGACCCTTTTAAGCCTAGGAAGGATGGACCCAACTGTAGATTCATTGACTACTTCTCCACCAATTAACGAATTGGCCAGAAGGCCTGCAAACATATTGCCCGAGTTAGACTTGGCCGGATGAGTGGTTTGTATGGAAAGGTTACCATATAATTCCGGGAGGCCCAGATCCTTCCAAGATGTATCTTGTTCAATATACTTGACCATTTCCAACATATCGACGGTGAGGATACCGTTATTGTCTTTAACCAGCCCATCCTTTATTAGGGCATCTGACACCATTGACCAAGTGTAAAGGACAATCGGAGTATTAAATATTATTTCTGACTGAAGTGGCTTTCCATGTTGGCTTATATAGTAGTCAAGGGCTGTCTGGCTGGATGGAAAAAGGTAGTTCCTTCCTTCATGGCTAGACCTCACCATATCCAAGGACCCAGCCTTGGAATAGGTAACCTCTAGGCCGTTTTTTTTCATTATCTTTGCGAATTTCTCATCTTCAAACAGACCAATCTTCTCTCCTCCCAGGTAGCCATCTATGGAGGTAAGCTTGGTTTTTGGAACAATTAACAGGGAGTAGACCGCAATCCCTCCTATTGTTAAAAGTAATAATATAAGTCCAATATGCTTTGATTTCATCCTATCCCTCCAATTTCAGTGTATCTTCTAAGACTTTGATATCAGCCTCAATGTCAAACATTTCATTTTGAATTAGCTTTTTGAATTGCTTGTCAAAGGCCTCATTCAATATATCCATGGCTTTTTCGGTACTTAGCTTTAAAGACTCCATCTCTTCTATCTTATAGTTGGTAGCTGCAAGTTTTTGGTATTTCTTTAGTATTTCCGAGGCAGTATCCAGGTAGTAGGAAAGGAATCTTCTTGCCTGGGGAATTTTCTTCGGGTTTTCTGAAATATATTTTAAGATTGAGATGCCTGAGTCGTATAGCTTCTTTGACTTGTCTCTTATGGACGGGTGTCCTGCTTCCCTAGAAGTCCTCTCAATTACAGCAAGGTCTTTTTCAGCCTCATATATTATCTCCTTTATCTCTCCGGCATTCGGAAGCGAGTCTATGTTGACACCTGCCAATTTAAGTGTGGGCTTAGATGTCAAATAGCCTCCAAAATAACCCCCAACTGCAAATATTGCTGACAATAATATATTTATCTTAAGGAACTTAAAGCTGATGAAAAATACCCCTCCCCCTATAAGTAGGCCAACAAGGGTCTGTCTATAAGCCTTCATTAATTGTACCCCTTTGCCGCCCTAAAGGCCTTAATCAGATCAGTCCTGCCATCAAAGACTCTGGCATTGGTATAGTTTGCAATTTCAGAAACTTGGTCTTCGCTGGCACTGCCGAAGAGTATCGTAAATATTGGAACCTTAGAGGACATTTTTTCAATTTTACTTTGTAGCCTTTTAAAGCTGCCGCTGGATTTTCCGTCAGTGAGTAAAATCACAGCAGGAGAATAGGTCTCTAAGTCATATTCATCAAATAAATCTAAGGCTTCTATTGCAGCATTGTACATATTAGTTCCGCCGCCTGCATCAAACTTGTATATGGAATTGTAAAGTTCTTCTAATTCTTGACTGTCTCCACTTGAATTATATGTGGCAAGGATATCGCTACTAAAGAGTATGGCGTAGTTCATCTCACCTTTTTGAGCTTGTAGAAAGTTCTTCTTAGCATTTTCCTCCAACAGAATTTGGGCCATTGCTTCCTTAACTTGATTTTCACCTTCGCCTGACATGCTGCCTGAAAAGTCTAGGACATAGGCTGTGAGAGGGGGCTTTCTAAATTCTTGCTGGTAGAGGTTGAGGGCTTTTAAGATTACATCTGGCTCCGGTACCGGTATGGGTGAAAGGATTTTATCCACTACAACCCCATCTGTTGCAGTGAAAACCTTTTCATTTTCCTTATCGACCCCTTCAAAGCCAGTCCGCCTTCCGTATTTTTGTATTTCTTTTTGAATTTCATCAGATAGGAGGTAGTCCTTTAACTTTAAAAAGGCCTCTTCCTTGGAAGGATTTTTCTTATCTATATATCCCAAAGGAGCATCAGAGATAGAAAGACCGTCATAAGGGTAAACCACATAAAGTTCTTCCCTGCCTTCTTTTCTTAAGACTTCATTAGTAGTAATAATTAAGGACTCATAGTTGACCATGGCATCAAAGTCCCCATTTAAAAACATTGTCTTTAGCCACTCAGAGCTACCGGAAGACCTTTCTACCCCACTCAATAAGCTACGGATATTTTCTTGGAGTTTTGGATCGTCCAAGTGTTCAGATAATAAAATATCAGGATTACCTGACAGACCATATAAGAAACCCAAGTAGGCTGAGGAACCGGAGTTGGATTGGGTAGCTGAGGTCATGGTAAACTTGAGCTTGCCAGCCTCAATTGTCTCCATTAATTCCTTAATAGAGACCTCCTTACCTACAAAACCTAAGTCTTTAGCGAGTGACTTTTTTATTCCAAAGACAACCGGAGTAATAGAGATAGACTCTGTGTGCTTAACCCTGTGTTCAGTATCCCCCATGTTAATCCATACAGAGCTGGCCGGCCACACAGCATCAAACCTGGTTTCAGGATTTTGCAGCTCCCTCATAATGTCAATAGACCCCATATAGGTCATATTGATATTGACTTTCTCTCTTTCAGCAAAGTCTTCTAATATGGGGGTAAGTTCTTTATTTTCAGAACCTGAAACTATTTCTAGTGTCTCCTTGGCACCCGAAACATTTATATTGGGACTTGTAGTACTAGTACCAACTTCATCTCCACATGAAGTTAGAAAAAAAATCATAATAAAAATCGAAAACAATCTCTTCATTTAATCACTCCTTCCGTTGATTTTAACAAAAAGATGTATTAGTCAAGTTAATAATATGTAAAATGGTGGTAAAATGATTTAGGGACTGGTCAAAAAAACTCCACCACTGCAGAGAAGTTCATAGATACCCATCTATATAGCTTGACATTAGATTGGTTTACTTCATTTACATTGGCGGAGTATTATTTATTTTCTAACTATTTACTAAAACTTAAATATTTTCATTAACCTTTCTCAATCCAAAGTAAATATATAGCTGACTAAGGATAAAGAAAACAGCTGTAATTAATGTTGATAATTGCCTAGGCCCTTCTAAAAAGCTAATACCGGTAAGGTAGCCGCTTATAAATAGGAAGGGGATTAAGACTATTATAGACTTATGGTTTAAAAAGAAGACAGTAAAGGCTATAAAGATTATGAAGGCGACTATACTTAAAAAGAAGGAGAAAAACCTTGTGAACAGGTCCAGAAAGCCAAAGTTTTTTATCTTTTTAAATCCGCTTTTCATATCTTCATATTCTTCTAGTGTTAAGTCCTCTTTTAAGTCTTTTATTAGCTCACCCTTAATTTCCACAGATATATGGTGGGGAATTTCCTCTATATCTTCAAAGCTAACATGCTGGATAACAAATCTACCAACACAGGCATAGATACTAGAGTAGACCAATATCAATATAAGCAAAAATATGAAATTAGACTTAACAAAGTTGTTTCTTGTTATCCCCATCCTAGACATTAACCTATAATCTGCGTAGAATGACATAAAGCATTGGATTATTAAATAGACAGGGGCAACCCCAAACAATAAGATAAACAGGGATATAAGAAAAAACATTTTAAATGTAATATAATCTAAACTCAAACCTTTAATTGAAAATATTAAAGAGTTAAACAAGACGGATACAAGGGCTACTGCAGAGCCTACTAACATAGTTATTATTAAGTTTTTTAAAAAAGACCCTAATTGATATTTTAAACTTCTTTCTAGAGCATTCATTATTTTTCCTTCCTTTCTGTAATATATACAAAAAAATCTTGGAGGGGTATAGGTTTTATTTCACAACCTTGCGATATAATTTGGTCCCTTTCCTCATTGGATATTTCGTCATAAATTCCACATGTTTTTAAGCCCCCAATAGACTTCTCGCTTATAATATTTTTCTTTGCTGTAAAGCTATCTACAAGCTTATCCTGTCCTGAGATATATAGAGCCTTTTCTTGGAGGTTTGAAATTTCTTCTTCTACAATAAATTTAGAATCTTCTAATATTATTACCTCCTCCAGGAGTTTTTCTATTTCATCTATAATATGGCTTGATATTACAACTAATTTTTCTTCTGCATAAGTCTTATCCATTAGGATTTTATAAAACTTATAACGGTTGTTGGCATCTAGGCCAGTTGATGGTTCATCAAAGAGAAGTACATTTTTTCCTGATGCAAGGCCTAATATTAGGGTCACTATGTTCTTGTTCCCTTCAGATAATTTATTAAATTTTGTCTTGTCATCTAAGTTAAACTCCTTTAAAAGTTCATCTTTAATTTCCTCATCCCATTTAGGAAGCAAAGTACCTGCCCTCTTATAGATGCTTTTTATCCTTTCAGTTTCAAGGTTTTTAGGAATCATTTTATTATGTATTAAAATAATTTCATCTATGACCTCTTGGTTTTCCTTAAGAGTCTTATTATTATAGGTAACTTCACCTTGGTATTCGTAGATTAAGTTGGAAATTATCCTAAGGAAGGTCGTCTTGCCTGCACCATTTCTGCCTAGGAGACCATAAATTTTTCCCCTTGCAAAATCTTTACTCACATTGTCTAAGACAAGATTCTTACCAAAGGACTTAGATAGGCTATTCACTCTTAGCATTTATATCCTCCTTTTTTTTTATCTCCTTAATTAGTCTTTCAGTTGAAATATTTAGTCTTTTTAGTTCCTTAACTAAATTAGGTAGGGATTTTTCAAAAAAATCTTCCCTTCTCTTTTCCATAATTATCTCCATAGCATTTTCCTCCACATACATCCCCATCCCCCTTTTCTTATAAAGAACACCTTCCTCAACTAATAAATTTAATCCCTTCCTTGCGGTGGCTGGATTAATCCCATAAACATCAGAGAACTCATTAGTAGATGGTGTTTGTTCATCTGCCTTTAAATATCCATCTAGAATTTGGTTTTCAATTAAATTTGCAACCTGTACAAATATAGGACTATCATCATTGAAGTTCATATAATCCTCCTTTCTCGCCTAGTTAATTACTTAAGTAGCTAAGTAGATAATACGCTATCTTTTTTCTTTTGTCAAGAGGAAAATTATATTTTTTTAAACTCAATCTTTTATAGATTATGTTGAGCAATATTTTTAACAGAATGTAAAACTTCATAAAGAAAGAGATAATATAAAATTGCTTATTAAACTTGTAAATAAAAAAGAATGATGGAAGTTTTTACAAATATTCTACATTCACTTATTTAACATAATAATAAAAAAACGCTTGACAAGCTTTTTGCACTTCGTTATACTTTAACTAATTAATTATACAAAATGTAAAATTTTACAAATCGAAATTTATATCAAACAAGGAGGAATTATGAAAGAGTTAATGTCGGGAAATGAAGCGATTGCTCGTGGTGCCTATGAAGCTGGTGTTCATTTTGCTGCAGCCTATCCGGGAACACCATCTACAGAAATTATTGAAAACTGTGCCCAATACAAAGAAATTCGTTCAGAGTGGGCAACCAATGAAAAGGTAGCTATGGAAACTGCAATTGGTGCATCTATTGCTGGAGGTCGTGCCCTATCAGCTATGAAGATGGTAGGTGTTAATGTTGCAGCGGACCCACTTTTCACTTATGCCTACATGGGTGTTAATGGTGGTTTTGTATTTGTTTCAGCAGATGACCCAAGTATGTTTTCATCTCAAAATGAACAAGATAACAGAAATTTTGCTCCATTTGCAAGGATTGCTATGTTAGAACCATCCGACCCACAAGAATGTTTAGACATGACAAAGGCAGGCTTTGAAATTAGTGAAGAGTATAACACTACAGTTATGATTAGAACAACAACTCGCGTTAATCATGGCCAAAGTTTGGTTGAGTTAGGGGAAAGAAAAGAAGTTCCGTTGAAACATTATGACAGAGCGATGGGACAAACTCGTTTTGATGCAGTTCCTGCCTTGTCTAAAAAACTTCGTGTTCAGCTTGAAGACCGTTTGGAAAAGCTTAGGGAATACTCTGAAAAATCAGACTTTAATTTTGAAATTGACAATGGTTCAAAGACCGGTGTAATCAGTTCAGGTGTAGCCTATACTTACGCTCGAGAAGTTTTTGGCAAGACTGTAAACTATCTAAAGCTTGGCATCACATACCCACTACCTGCTAAGAAGATCCAAGCCTTTGCAGATAAGGTAGATAAGTTATATGTGATCGAAGAGCTTGACCCATATATTGAAAATGAACTTAAAAAGTTAGGGATTAAATGTATTGGTAAAGACATACTTCCTGCAATTGGTGAATTATCAACTGCAATCATAAAGGAAAAGATTTTAGGTGAAGTGGAAGAAGAAATAGATATTCCAAAGGATAAGCTTGTTCCAAGACCACCAACACTATGTGCCGGTTGCCCTCATCGTGGTTTCTTCTATGAACTGGGCAAGGTAAAAAATATAATGATTACTTCAGACATTGGTTGCTACGGTCTTGGTGGTGCTGCACCACTTAATGCTAAAGACACTTGTATATGTATGGGCGGCGGTGTTGGTACTGGACATGGTGCTCAATATATCATGGATAAAAAGGGTGAAGGCGGAAGGGCTTTCTCAATTATGGGAGACTCGACTTTCTTCCACACCGGGATCAATGGTGTTATCAACGCTGCCTATAACAAGTCTACTGAAGTTATCTGTATTTTGGATAATAGGATTACAGCCATGACAGGTCACCAAGACAATCCAGGTACAGGCTTCACAGCCGGTGGCGAAGCAACTGAAGAAATTGACATTGAGACTCTTGTAAGAGCCTTTGGAATTGACAGGGTTAGAACAATTAACCCTCATAAATTAGACGAGGTAAAAGATGCACTAAAGTGGGCTGGTGAAAAGAATGAACTAACTGTCCTTATTACTCGTTATCCGTGTGCACTTAAAAAATATTCTGAAGAGGATATTGGAGAGTTTGGTCCACTTAAGAATAAATTTTATGTTAATACTGATACTTGTATTGGATGTAAAAAGTGTACTAAGACTGGTTGCCCTGCAATTCACTTTAGGACAACTGAGAAGAAATCAAGCATTAATCCGGATATGTGCGTAGGTTGTTCTGTATGTTCACAAGTTTGTCCTGTGAAGGCAATTTTACCACTTGAAAAGTAGGAGGAAGAAATAATGGAAACGAAAAATATTATTTTAGCAGGTGTCGGAGGGCAAGGGACAGTTCTTATAAGTAAGATACTTACCAAAGGTTTAATTGAGGCTGGCTACGATGTAAAAATGTCAGAAATTCATGGTATGGCTCAAAGGGGAGGGTCTGTTCAAACCCAAGTGCGTTTTGGTGATGAGGTAGTTTCAGCAGTAATTGGTCATGGTCAGGCTGATGTACTTGTTTCTTTTGAAACTATGGAAGCGCTTCGTTATCTAAATATGTTGAAAGCAAATGGTGTTGTTATAACAAATAATGTAGAATTGCCATCTGCTCCTATTACAGCAGGCTTGGCTGAATATCCTGAAGGTATTCTTGATGATGTTAAGGCTAGGGCTAAGACATATGTTGTTCCAGCCACTGAAAAAGCTAGAGAACTCGGCAACGAAAAAGTAATGAATGTTATCTTGTTTGGTGCTTTGGCAAAAATTCTTAATCTTGAAGGGATTGATTGGGAAAAGCTTATAGAAGGAACAGTAAAAGAAACATTTACAGAAATAAATAAAAAGGCCTTTAATATAGGCCAAGAATTTGCGGGAGGGGAAGAAAATGCTTAGAAATTTTGATGAACTTTTAGAATTGGTGAAGGCAAGACCAAAAAAATCTGTTTTAGGTGTTGTTTGTGCAGAGGATGAACATTCTATTGAGGCTGCGATGGAAGGAGAAAAAGAGGGTCTTGTTGAAGCAGTATTGATTGGACAAGAAGAAGTTATTAAGGATTTGCTTGCAAAGCTTGCTCCGGATTGGAAAGGACGAATTGTCCATGCTGAAAGTAAGGAAGAATCTAGTGAAAAGGCAGTTGAATTAGTAAATGCAGGTGAAATTAATGCTTTAATGAAGGGGTCCTTAGATACTTCTATTTTATTAAAGGCAGTTGTCAATAAGGAAAAAGGACTTGGAACCGGTCGTTTGATGACTCATATTGCCTTATATGAAATCCCAAGCTACCATAAGCTTCTTATTACAACTGACGGGGGTATGATGATGTACCCGGACTTGGAGCAAAAGAAAAAGATTATAGAAAATGCAGTTGAAGTATTCCATCAGTTAGGATACAAACAACCAAAGGTTGCTTGTGTGGGAGCAGTTGAAAAAGTAAATCCTAAAATGCCGGAAACTGTTGATGCAGCAGAATTGAAAGAACACTTTGCCGGTAGAGATGACCTTCTTGTTGAAGGACCAATTTCTTTAGACTTATCACTTAGTAAAGAGGTTGCCGAGTTAAAGAAGTATGAAAGCCCTGTAGCAGGCGATGCTGATATTATTTTACTTCCAAACATCACATCAGGAAATATACTTGGTAAGTCCATAACTATTCTTGCAAAAGGTGAAATGGCAGGAATAATTTATGGTGCAAAGGCTCCAATAATTTTAACTTCCAGAGGGTCTTCAGCTGAAGAAAAGCTTAACTCCATTGGACTTGCATCTTTAATTGAGTTAGGAGACTAATATGGCTTTAATATTAGCAATTAATCCGGGGTCAACATCAACAAAAATTGCTGTCTATGAAAATGAGAAGTGTTTATGGAAGGACTCCATTGAGCACTCCTACGAAGAAATGGCAGCCTATAAAGATATTTATGAACAATATCCTATGCGTGTAAAGATAATTAAAGAATTTTTGAAAAAACACGGAACCAGTGAAGATAAACTAAGTGCAATTGTTGGACGGGGTGGTCCTGCAACAGACTTTAAGTCTGGTGCTTATAGGATGAACAAGGAATTAGCAGACCTAATGGTGACAAATCCAATAAACAATCATGTATCATTATTGGGTGGAATCATTGCCTTTAATATGGCTGAAGAGCTGGGCATTCCGTCATTTATTTATGATCCGGTATCCATTAATGAATTTCCGGAAATTGCAAAAATTTCCGGTTTGAAAGGAATTGAAAGGAAGTCTGCAGGTCATTTTCTAAATATCCGTGCTGGTGGTCGAAAGGTTGCTACAGAAATTGGTAAAGACTTTAATGATGTAACTCTTTTAGCAGCCCACTTGGGTGGAGGAATTACTGTTGCAATCCTCCATAAAGGAAAAGTGATCGACCTTATATCTGATGATGAAGGTCCTATGTCTCCGGAAAGAACCGGAGGTCTACCGCTACGACAAGTGATTGACCTTGCTGAGAAATATGATAAAAAGACCCTCAATAGAATAATTAGAGGTGATGGAGGTGTAGTTTCATACCTTGGCATTACTGATATGAGAGAGGTTGAAAAGCGAATTGAAGCTGGCGACAAGGAAGCAAAATTAATCTTTGATGCTATGGTTTATCAAGTCAGTAACTGGTTATCATACCTTGCTCCAATAGTTAACGGTAAAATAGACGGTATATTTTTAACAGGTGGCATTGCCTATTCTGAACGCTTTACAAATGCAGTTAAAGAGAAATTAAATTTTCTAGGACCGGTTTTCATAGTTCCCGGCGAGAATGAACTAGAGTCCCTTGCGCTGGGAGCATTGCGTGTGTTAAGAGGAGAAGAGGAAGCAAATATTTACAAAGATTAAAAAGCAAATTAAATATTTAAGAGTAGGGGTGATTACTAATCGCCCGTACATTATAAAGGCTATAATCTTAGCTTTTTAGATGTTCGGGTGGATAATATCCGCCCCTACAAATATTTAATTTTTTGCCTTTAATATTTGTTTCAATTATTTATTACATAGGTAATTTTCATGTTAAAGGAGCAGGAAATGAAAGATAAGGATGTACTTAATTTATTAATTGAAATCGGAGCGATTATCTCTGAAATGTTTGGCGAAGACTGCGAAGTTGCAATTTCACAAGAAAGAAAGGTGGTTGCAATATTCAATGGACATGTAACAAATCGAAAAGTAGGCTCATCTATTGGTCCTGAGGCAAATGAGCGTGTTGACAACTATGCTGATGGTTCTTATGTCAACTATTCAAAGACCAATACAAACAATCCAGAATATGATTTGAAGGCTTCTACCTATTGTTTAGAATTGGACGGGAAATTCACTTCATTTTGTATAAACTATGATACAAGTACTATGGAAAGAACACTTAAAAAATTCTCAGACTTCCTTACTATCAATGGGTCTGAAACAGAAATGAAGGGGGTCCATACAGGCATTCAAAAAGACTTTGATGAAGCAGTTAAAGCAATTGGAAAATCAGTGAAGCTTATGAATAAAGAAGACAGGCTGGAAGTTATCAAATATCTTGACAAATCAGGAAGCTTTGAATATTCTAAGTCGATAGTAACAGTGGCTAAACTATTAGGAGTTACTAGGCACACCATTTATAACTACTTGAATGAGCTAGGGATTAGCATGAGTAAGTCTTCTGAATTATAATTATGCAAAGATACGATTAAAAAATGTATAATTTGGATATAAACTTTTGTAAATCAGAGATAAGGAGGAAGTAATAAGATAAAAAAATGTTTTCTTATTACTGAATAATATGTCACATTATGGAGAGCTAGCTGCAATTACTGCTGCTTTGATATGGACTTCATCCAGCGAATTAATTGAACGAAAGGGAAAAGATATTGCTCCAGTTACTATCAACTTTTATCGAATGATAATTGCTTTTTTTCTAGTTACAATTGTTATTTTTTTTGTTCAAGGAACAATTTTTCCCAATGAAGCAAATATTAGTGCTTGGTTATAGCTAATCTGTTCTGGCCTACTTGGTTTTGCTTTTGGAGATATTTTCCTTTTTAAATCCTTTCAGTTAATAGGTTCTCGACTTTCCTTATTAATCTATACTTGTAATCCTATTATCATTGCAGTTCTAAGTTTCTTTTTCCTTAGGGAGAAGTTGTCTTTATTAAATCTAATTGGAAGTTTATTAATTATCGGAGGGATCGCCTTAGTAATAGCAAAGAAAAAAGACCAAAACCTAATAGACAAAAAAATTTCTTTAGTTGATTTAGGACCTGCATTATTGGCATCTCTGGGTCAGGCTGGAGGAGTTATTCTAAGTAAACTTGGTATGGTTTCACTAGACCCTTTATCTGCTACACAAATAAGGTTGATTGGTGGCCTTGTAGGTATGGTTTTGTTAATTTCTTTTTTAAGAAACTGGAAGGAATTAATTATACCTAACACAAATAAAGATTCTTATATAGCCATTGGATATGTTTCAATCGTGGGTACTTTTATAGCAGTCTTTCTTTCTATGATAGCCATTAAAAATGCACCAGCAGCAGTAGCCTCTGTCCTTATGTCAACTCAACCGGTATTAATCTTGCCAATTTCTTGGCTGTTGACTAAACAGAAAGTTCAGCTTGTTGAAGTTATCGGTGCATGTATGACATTGCTAGGTGTGTCGCTACTTATATAAGAGTTATAGAATTGAATTATTAGAATAGATCTTCTTGAAGTCTTATAAGAAAAGCATAAATAAAAACAATACTTTATTTCAAAAATATAGGTCGTCATGGTTGGTTTAATATCAGCTGTGGCGATTTTTAAATAGAATGAGTGATAAAATGATTGATAATTTGAGTGATAAATTCTATAATATATTAAAGATAATATAAGTTAATAATAAGATATACAAGAAAATAGGAGGACACCATGATAGAAATTAAAATACCGGGCAGGGCTGAATACAAAATTGAAAATATTGTTTTTGATTATAATGGAACTATTGCTGCAGATGGAAGGATTAATCCTTCTGTAAGGGAAAAGTTAGCTACTTTGTGCAAGATGGCAAAGGTTTATGTCCTTACTGCAGATACTTATGGGTCGGCTGAAAAGGAATGTCAGGGGCTTGACCTAACGCTAAAAACATTTCCTAAAGACAATGCAGGAGACCATAAGGCTGAAATTGTTAGGGGGCTTGGTGGAATGAATACTGTTTGTTTTGGAAACGGCTACAATGATGTTAAGATGTTTCAAGTTGGGATACTTTCTATAGCAGTCCTTGAAAGTGAAGGGATGTATGCAGGATTATTAAATAAGGCTGATGTCCTTGTAAGGACAATTGACGATGGATTAAATTTACTTTTAAATACAAATGCAATGGTGGCAACACTCAGGGCTTAGCCTTGTTGGCATTAGTTGAAAGCAGGTGGCTTGAATGCAGAAATTAAACCTAACTTTAAGTAATAGGATAGAAGGAATATTTCAAAAAATTTTCTAAAATATGAAAATTATTTTGTTTTAAATAAAGATTTTATTGTTGATGAGATATTGATTAATAATAAGTCATATGAGATAGATTTGGATGGAACAATTCAAAATGTTAAAAAATATAAGATACAAGCCAAATCAGGAGATTCAATAGTAATTCGTTACCACGGAGAATTAAATGGTAAAAGTGGTGCCTATCCTTATGTTCGAGAAAAAACGATAGATGAATTTTATATTCTTAGGGAAGAAACAAGGTACTTTCCTATTTTTCGCTTGCCAGATTCTATTGAATATATAAATAATTTGTTAAACCCTAAATCTGAAGATGAGTTTGAATTATCTATTAAATTATTAAGAGAAGGAAATGTTTGTTCTAATTTGCTTCGAACTGGTGATACCTATATAGGATCTAACCCTACAATAGCTGTAGGTTATTTTGAGACAAAAACATTTAATTTTGGGCAAGTTCACTATTCTTTGAGCAAAGAGGTATTTATACAAGAGTTGGAAAAATTAATAAAAGATGTTGAAAAATTTATGAGTCGTTATTTAGTTGCAAAAATTGACCGGTTAAGAATAATTCTTATTCCGGATAATTATGGTAGCTTTGTTATTAATGATACATTGTTTTTGGAAGAAAAGGCTCTAACGCAAGCGTTTTTTCTAATTCACGAATTAATACATACAAAGTGGAATCCGAAGGTGGAGATGAATTGCCAAAGGACACGATTTTTTGATGAAGCTCTTACCCAATATTTTACATTCCGGATGTTAGAGGCCACAGATATTCAATCTGCAGAGATTGCAAAAGGAGAATTTTTAACAGGTTTTGAGGAAATGAAAAGAGAACTTGAAGAAGTTCCTCCACTGGATAAATGGGGGGAAATGGGTGTTAGCGACTTGGCTTACAATTTTGGACCTTTGATTTTTATAGAACTTGAGAAAAAATTGGGTCGTAAAGATATGGATATCTTATTGGCAAGACTATTAAATGAGTTTAAATATAGAGAGGTTGATTTTGAAAAGTTTATTGAAATAATACCAAAGGAGAATGGAAAGGATTATTTTAGACATATACTTTACCGATTAAAGTAAATAAACTTTATGGAGGATTTAAGATGGATGGGATAATAATTAGGAAGGGAAGAGAAGAAGATTTGGATTATATATCCAAACTATATGATGACTTGAACGATTATCTTGCAAGTAAAGATAAGTATAATAGCTGGAAAAAGGGTGTATATCCAGTCAGGGAGGATGCCGAGCTTGGTTTAAAGGAAGGAAGCTTGTTTGTTGCCTTTTATGGTGATGAAATTGTGGGCACTATGAAACTTCGTCAAGTATCAGATAAGGAATATGCACTTGTCAATTGGAAGGAAGACTTATCTGATAATGAAATTTTTGTCTTGCACACTTTTCTTACAAGTCCAAAGTATATGAAGCTGGGCATTGGTAAAAAAATGCTTGAATATGCCTTTAAATATGCGAAAGAGAACAATAAAAAGGCTATCAGGCTGGATGTTTATGAAGGGAACATTCCTGCAATCAACCTCTATGAGGCCATGGGCTTTACTTTTGTAGGAAGGCTAAATTTCGGGACTGAAAGACATGGTCTTGACTGGTATAGCATGTATGAGAAAACATTTTAGGAAACTTTGAACAGGAGGGTGTATGATGAAAAGAATGTTGACAGTTCTTGTAATAATAGGTATGTTAGTTCTGTTTGTCGGCTGTGGTTATGAAACTACTTCTAATGTTTCGATGAAAGGAGTTCTTGTTTCAGGGGAGGCTACTCTGACAGTCCGTTCTCTCGAACCGAATTATGTGCTTGAGATTGTTTCCATTCGAGAGGCTAAGGAAGAGGAAATGGGGCTTGATTCTTTGCAACTAAAGATAGAATAAAAGGAAGATAAAAATGAAAAGAGCTATAGTGATTGGTTGCCCAGGTAGTGGTAAAAGTACATTTTCACTTGCCTTGCATGAGGTAACGCAAATTCCGATTTATCATTTAGACATGCTGAACTGGAATGCAGACAAAACGACTGTAGAAAAGTCTGTCTTCTTAGAGAGGCTTAAGCAAGTTATTGAGAAAGATGCTTGGATAATTGACGGGAATTATGGTTCAACTATGGAGCTACGCCTAAAGGCTTGTGACACTGTTTACTTTCTGGATTACTCTTTAGAAGTTTGCCTTGATGGGATTGAGTCAAGAAGGGGGAAGGTAAGGGTTGATATGCCTTGGGTGGATTCGGAAGACCATATTGATGAAGAATTTATTATGTTTATAAAAAGCTTTAATGATGAAAGTAGACCTGCAGTAATTGACTTGCTGAATAAATATAAGGATAAGGATATTTATATCTTTAAAAGTCGTGAAGAAGCTGATAGGTACTTATCAAAATTAAATGGGAATAGTGATTATTAGAACAGAGAGGTTTTTTAACAAGGCTTAATTATTAAAAAAACGGACATTGGAAGTTCAAAAGCGGACATAGGAGGATAAATTCTATATTAATTGGAGATAAAAATGAAATTTATAATGCCTAGCAAGGAATATAAAGACAGGGCGATAGACTTTATTTCAGAGCTATATCAAAACAATTCAGAAATTAATGGGACAGGTGGCTTGGACAGGTATTTGAGGGAGTCAACCTATGAAGACTGGCTGGATAATTTAAACTCTGACAAAGGAGAAGACAATCCTACTTTAACATATTTTTGTGAGGGTAGAGGACGAGAAAATTATTGGAATGGTTAATATCCGTCTTATGTTAAATGATTTTTTTAAAGAAGAGGTCGGGCATATAGGATATGTAATAAGACCAAGTGAAAGAAGGAAGGCTTATGGGATAAGGATGTTAGGTGAGACTTTGGAGTTTACAAAAATTTTAGGTCTAAAGGACATTATCATTACCTGCGACAAGTCAAATATTGGCTCAGCTAAAGTTATACAGAATTGTGGGGGAAGGCTTGATAAGGAGTTTTATAGCGAGACTTTTGAAGAAGTGATACAGAGGTATGTTATAAGGGAAAAAGAATGAAAATATTAATTGTATTTTACTCATATTCGGGAATAACAAGAGGATTAGCAGAAGATATTGCTTTAATAACCGGTGGAGAATTAAGGGAATTGAAACCAGAAAAACCTTATTCTTTTTCTTATAACACAGCAGTAAAAGAAGTTAGGGGAGAAATTGAAAGAGGTCATTGCAGAAAGCTTTCGGAAGGATTGGAAAGTGTAGACGATGCAGATTTGATTTTCGTAGGCTCGCCTAATTGGCTGAAAACATTTGCACCGCCTGTATTAACTTTTTTAAGGACAGTTACTTTAAAGGGAAAAATTATAATACCTTTCTGCACTCACGGCGGAGGAGGTTTTGGTAAAATGATAGAAGACTTCCAAAGGGAATGTAAAGATTCTATTATAAAAGAGGGTATTGCATTAGAGGGAGATTATAGCTTTGATGAATTGCAAGAATGGTTGGAAAATAATATTTAATTTTCAGGAGTTCGTTCAATGTTAGATGTTACAGTAATGAAATTTCAAGATTGTATATACACAGATAGTCAAAGGGGGAATAAAGATGCTATTAATTGGTGTTAAAGAGGAAATTCTTGGCTCTACTCAAGGTGGAATTTGACTTATCCTGCAAGCTGGGAGGCTATTTTAAAGGCAGCTAAGTCGGTTTATGATTATTATGATGGGTTGGAGGTGTTGGTTGACTATAATCTTATTGAATTCCAATCAAAGGAAGACATTTTAAAATTTGATGAGTCATCAAAATTGACTTTTCGTGGCATGTCAACTATTATAAAAGCTCCAATTATAATTACTTTTTATAATCAGCTTGATATAATTGATGTCAATGTTCTTATGACAGTTGAGGAATTTGATTCGGCTGATTATGAAAAATTCAACAAGTCTTTATGCACATATTTGGACAGTATAGAATTGACTATGCATAGGATAGGATGAAAGGATATTGGGTCAGGAACTAAATTTTAAGGAGGAAAATATGATGAATCTTGAGTACGCAAACAAAATTGTAGATGCAGCGATTGCAGGAGCAAAAAAAATGGGGGTTGATTTTGTAGTAACTGTCTGCGACCCAGAAGGAAATGTTATTGTCACTAAACGAATGGACAAGGCCCTTAAGGTCTCGAGCCAAGTATCTCCAGCCAAGGCAATTACTGCTGCTCACTTCCGTATGAACACAATCGATTTACAAAAAGATGAAACATTAAGTCGCGTCTTTGGTTTATGGGCAGACAAAACTCTTTTTGGATATACCTACATTGGAGGAGGACGCTTATTGATTAAAGATGGGGAAGTAATTGGTTCCATTGGTGCCAGTGGTGGAAGTATTGAAGAGGATGAGGCTGTATGCATGGCAGGAATTGCTGCTTTATAAGAAAATATCTTATTATTAGTTAAGAAATAAAATAATATCCTATAAGTTAAGTAAAAAAATAGGATATCTTCCGTGAGTTAGACTAGGTCTATACACGGAGGATATCCTATTTTTTATGTTCCACAGTAGGTTACAATCTTCACATCTTCCAGAACTTCTTTAAACTTGCCTGCCTCCCTTGAATAGTCAAAAGGTTTTTGTAATTCTTCAAACAGTTCTTCAAAGAGTGTGAAGTCGCCTCCTTCTGCATCTTTTATAGCCAAGTCCACCCAGTAGTTTCTTGGGATTAGTCTTGGGTTTTTACCCTTCATCAAGTCTTCTATTTGCCTTTCAGTTTTGCCGGACTCCTGCAATCTTTTCTCCCAAGATTTTTGCCAAAGCTTAAAGTCATCTTTTTTATAAATATCTTTTGAAAAGTCCTTATTACTAATGTCCACAAAGGTATTTGTATAGTCTAATGAATTTACTTCCATGAACTTTATCAAGCTATCGACAAGCTTTTTATCTTCTTCTGTATAGTTCTCTATGCCAATCTTCTCTGTCATCTCTTTATAGTAGGCACTATTAAAGAGTTCTTCATATTTTTCAAGCTCTTGTGTTAAAAGAGAGATTGCCCTTTCTCTTGATTCATCAACAAGTTCAATGAGGGATTCAGCAAATCTTGCAAGGTTCCAAGCCCCTATCGGTCCTTGATTTTTATATGCATACCGACCCTGCCAGTCAATTGAAGAAAAGACTGTATCGGGGTCATACTTATCTATAAAGGCACAGGGTCCATAGTCGATAGTCTCACCGGATATTGTCATGTTGTCAGTGTTCATAACCCCATGTACAAAGCCAACAGCTTGCCATTTGGCTATTAATGAAGCCTGTTTTCTTACCACTTCCTTGAATAATTCAAGGTATGGATTTTCTGAATTTAAAATGTCAGGATAGTGTCTTTTAATGGCATAGTTAGCAAACTCTCTTTGTTGGTTATTGTCTCCTGCATAGGCTGAATACTGGAAGGTCCCAACCCTGATGTGGCTACTTGCAACCCTTGTGAGGACTGCTCCGTCAAGGGATTTTTGCCTTATTACTCTATCTCCGGTTAAGCTGATGGCAAGTGCTCTTGTTGTTGGTATATTTAAAGCGAACATTGCTTCCGATATCAAGTATTCCCTTAACATTGGCCCAAGTGCAGCCTTTCCATCGCCTCCTCTGGAGTAAGGTGTCCTGCCTGACCCCTTAAGCTGTATATCAAATCTTTTACCAGACGGTGTAATTTGTTCCCCAAGTAGCATAGCTCTGCCATCTCCAAGCATTACAAAGTTTCCAAACTGGTGTCCTGTATAAGCCATAGCTATGTTTGAAGCCTCATTAATAGGCTTACCGGCTGCAAAAATTTTTCCCCCATCTTCTAAAAGTCCTTCATAATCTAACCCTAAGGAGTCCGCCAAGTCCTTATTCACATACAAAATTTTAGGTTTACTGCCAACCTCCGGGCTAACCTTTGTAAAATAAATTTCCGGTAGCATTTCATATGTGTTATCAAAATTCCAATTTATATTTATCATATATATCACCTTTCCTATATATACCCCTGACTTTCAAGACTTATGCAATACTTGATATTTATTTAATAACGATTGAATTTTTTCTCAAGATAATGTATTGTTATTTGTATAAGAGGAATTTCTAAGGGGAGAGATAATTTGAAGACACTACTTAAGAAAGACCCGGTTTTATTTATTGCAATGGTCTTATCTATATTCTCAAGCTTTGCAGTTCCACCAAATATGGGCTATTTAAACTACATAGACTTTAGGACATTGATTTTGCTCTTCTGTTTTATGGCGGTAATGGAAGCTTTAAAAGGAATAGGTGCCTTTGAAAGGCTTAGCTTGTCTCTATTATCAAGGGCAGGCAGTAGGAGGTTAATCGTACTTATCTTAGTTTTCCTGTCCTTCTTTTCCAGTATGTTGTTAACTAACGATGTTGCCTTAATCACATTCGTACCTCTTGCCTTTATTTCTCTTGAGCGGGTGGGTATGAGAAGGGACATAGGCATGGTTGTGGTCTTAATGACAATAGGGGCAAACTTATGGAGTGCCTTGACACCTGTGGGTAATCCACAAAACCTTTACCTCTATTCAATTTTCGGCTTAGGGCTTATGGAATTTCTAAAGATTACCTTTCCTATTGTAGGATTTTCCGGAATAATTATTTTTGTAGGCTGTTTATTAATAAAGAATGGCAAGATTGATAGGGCAGAGCGTGGAGGAGTTCAAGTCAATAAGTCTGACTTAAGGGATTATCTTATTGTTTTTGCAGTTTGTCTTTTATGTGTAATTTTTAATGTCAATCTTAAAGGGCTTATTTTTCTTTTAATCTTGGTCTTAGGGGTAATTATTATAAAGGATAAGAAAGTTTTGAAGGGTGTAGACTATTCACTTTTGTTAACTTTTACCTTCTTCTTTATTTTTGTAGGAAACATTTCAAAGATAGAGGCTTTTAATTCATTTTTAAAAGGTATTATTGATGGCAGAGAGGCTGCAGTTGCAATAGTTTCCAGCCAAGTAATTAGTAATGTTCCGGCTGCACTTTTATTATCAGGATTTACTGACAATATTAAAGGACTTATTATCGGAACAAATGTTGGGGGACTCGGGACACTAATAGCCTCAATGGCAAGTTTAATTTCCTATAAGCTATTTGTTAAGGCATATCCTGAGGAGAAGGGGAGTTACTTAAAGATTTTTACAGTTTATAATATTATTGGACTTGCTTTATTATTATTGTTTTTGATAATTTGTTAGTGCTATTTATAATGAAGGGGCGGTTGTTAACCGTCTTTACAAAATTATTTATAAAACTATAACTATAAATTTGAAATGAAAGGATGATTATATGGCTAAGCAATACTTGGATTTAGTAAGACATATTTTAGACAATGGGGTAGAAGCGGATGACAGGACAGGTGTGGGTACAATTTCCACCTTTGGCTATCAAATGCGTTTCAACCTGCAAGAGGGTTTTCCTCTCTTAACCACAAAAAAAGTTCCCTTTAAGAGTATTATAAGCGAACTTCTTTGGTTCTTAAGGGGGGACAACAATATCCGTTATTTAGTTGAACATAAGAATCCTATATGGAATGACAATGGCTTTGACAACTATCTTAAAAGATTAAGGGAAGAGGGCTTTGAAGATGTCCTTTATAGGGATGCAGATGATAATGAATTCTCAATGGGAATAGAGGATCTTCTAAAGGACACCAACAAGCGTTTAATGACAGACCCTGAATTTGAAAAACACTACCGAGCCTTGCAGAAGCAATATATTGAAGATGTTAGAACAAATGACGAGTTTGCAGAGGAATATGGGAGCTTGGGTCCGGTTTATGGCTACCAATGGAGGCACTGGCAAAAAGAAGACGGGGAAGTTGACCAAGTTGCAAAATTAATTGAAGGCTTGAAGGAAAACCCAAGTTCAAGGAGGCACATTATTTCAGCGTGGAACCCTGCTGAAATTGACAAGATGGCTCTGCCACCATGCCATACACTTGTTCAATTTTATGTTGCACAAGGTAGGCTCTCTGCACAACTTTACCAAAGGTCGGCAGATACAATGCTTGGAGTTCCTTTTAACATTGCTTCTTATTCCTTGATGATTCACATAATAGCCAGGGAAGTCGGTTTAGAGGTCGGTGACTTTGTTCACACTTTAGGTGATGCTCATATCTATAAAAACCATATAGAGGGGGCAAAGATTCAACTGGAAAGAGAGCCTTATAAGTTTCCGCAACTGGTCTTTGCAAAAGAGGCCGAAGGTCTGTCCTTTGAAGAGTTAGAGCCTGAAATGATATCTGTTGAAAACTATCAACATCATCCATTTATTCTCTTTGATATGGCTATTTAAAAGCTTGGAAGGAAGATTAAATTATGTTTGCAGGTAAAATTGCAGTTATCACGGGTGGAGCAAAGGGAATTGGGAAAGTAATTAAGGATGAATTTGAAAAAAATGGAGCGACTGTTTGTATTATTGATACAAAAGAAAATCCTTACTTTGTTGGAGATGTCGGTGACGAAGGGGCATTAAGAGCCTTTGCAGACAAGGTAATTAGAGATTACGGGCATATAGATTACCTAATAAACAATGCACCACCTCTTTTTAAAGGAATAGATAACTGCTCTTATGAAGACTTTAACTATTCACTTCGTATTGGCATTTCGGCATCCTTCTATTTGACTCAGCTTTTTATGCCATATTTTAGAGAGGGGGCAAGTATTGTAAACATCTCTTCTAGTCGAGACAGGATGAGCCAACCCTTCAGCGAAAGTTATACAGCTGCCAAGGGTGGTCTTGCAGCCTTAACTCATTCACTGGCAGTTTCTCTGGCGGGAAAAGTTAGAGTGAACTCAATTTCTCCAGGGTGGATTGATACGGAATTCAAAACTTATGAAGGAGCAGATGCTGAACAGCACCCTGCTGCTAGGGTTGGTAATCCAATGGATATAGCCAATATGGTACTCTTCTTATGCTCTGATAAGGCCGGCTTTATAGATGGCGAAAATATTTGCATTGATGGTGGTATGTCTAAGTTGATGATTTATAATGATGACTTTGGATGGAGGTATAGAGAGCCGGATAAATAACGAAATGAGATTATAAGACTTAAAAAGTTTTAATTTAATGAAAGCAATTCAAAAAATGCAAAAAACTTTCAATAAAATGAAAATAATTTGAGAAACGAGAAAAGTTTTCACTCAAATGAAAACTTTTATGGTATAATATCCTTGAGGTGATAGTATGAAAGAAAAAATAATAGTAAGAGATAAGTATCTTTCTTTCTTAAAATCATATAAGGACCATGCGATAATAAAAGTTATTTCCGGTGTTAGAAGGTCAGGGAAGTCAGTTCTTTTAGATACATTTAAAAGCTATTTGCTGGAGAATGGTGTAGGGGAAGAAAGGATTATCTTTATTAACTTTGAAGCTTTTGAAAATAAAGGATTAACGGACCCAGAAGTTTTGCATGAATATATTGTTTCTAAGCTAGACGCAAAAGCTATAACTTATATTATTTTGGATGAAGTACAAATTGTTGAAGACTTTGAAAAAGTTATTAACTCTCTATATCTAAAGGAAAATGTTGATATTTATATTACGGGTTCAAATGCTTACTTTTTAAGTGGCGAATTGGCAACTTTTTTGACAGGCAGATACATTGAGTTGCATATATTGCCACTATCATTTAAAGAGTTTTACGACTGGCACTTAGAATTTACTGATGAAAAAGACAAGAATATCTTGTTTGAAAGATATCTTAAGACATCATTTCCTTATGCTCTTTCTCTTGAAAGTGATGAGCAAATTTTAGCATATTTGCAAGGTATTTATTCAACAGTTGTTTTAAATGATATTGTAAAAAGATTAAATGTTCAAAATGTTAGAACTCTTGAACGATTAATTGAAACTTTGTTTTCCCAGATAGGGAGTTTAGTTAGTGTAAATAAAATAAAGAATACTTTAAAGTCAGAAGTAGTGACAATTTCCAACAATACAGTTGACAAGTATATTCAAGGGATTTTAGATTCATTAATAATGTATTCCTGCAAAAGGTACAACATACATGGGAGAGAACTGCTCCAGACTGGTGAGAAATATTATGGGGTAGATATTGGACTTAGAAATTTGGTTTTAAGAGACCATTTGGAAGATTATGGTCATATAATTGAAAATATAGTTTACCTTGAATTGTTAAGAAGAGGGAATAAAGTATATGTTGGCCAAGTTGGAAATTTAGAGGTTGACTTTGTTTGTGTTAAGCCTGACAGGACTTTGGTATATTATCAGGTTTCGCTTACTACCCTAGATGAAAGCACACTTGAGAGGGAATTACGCCCTTTAAATCAAATAAATGATAGCTATAAAAAATATTTAATTACACTTGATGTTTACAACAAGGAAGCTAACTATGAGGGCATTGAAAAAGTCCACTTGATTGATTGGCTATTGAATGAATAATAAACATATGGACCGAAGTTCTTTATTTACCATGAAAAATATGCTTGAAGGGAGATAGATTTTGATTCTGTAAAGCAACCTAGTGATATGTCAAGTAAAAAATAAAACTGGCTTAACCTTATAATCTGAGTGTAAAAACCATAAAATAGAAAATAGGCCTAGGGGTGATTGTCAATTACCCCTTACTTATATCTTGCGAATTAAATTTTATTAATAAAATTTAAAATTTCCATTATTTTATGTAAATCCGATTCTATATTAATTAATAAGAGTATATATTACATAATTAATAGTAAGGAGAAAATTAATGGATAAAGTCGCATGGATGACCTTTTTAAAGGATGTTTTTATATGCTCTTTGGGTTCCTATGGAGGACCTGAAGCTCATTATGGAGTCTTTGCAGACCAATTAGTTGAGAAGAAAAAGTATTTAACAGAGGAAGAACTGGGAGAGTTAATAGGACTCACAGGCATATTACCGGGACCAAGTAGTACACAAACCATTGTAGCTATAGGGCATAAGGTTGGTGGTCAAATGCTTGCCCTCCTAACGATGTTAGTCTGGTCACTGCCCGTCTTGATATTTATGACACTACTATCTTTTTCCAGTGAGTTCTTTTCAAAAATAAATATTTCAAAAGATGTTTTTCGGTATATTGGTCCAATGGCAGTGGGTTTTATTATTGTTGCTGCTTACAGGATTGGAAGGAAGGTTGTGAGAAATAAGCTTACTTTTCTAATGCTGTTGATGGGTGCAGTGACCACATATTTTATTAGAGAGCCTTGGATATTCCCACTGGTTTTAATCATTGGCGGTCTAATAAGTATTATGACATCAGAGGAAAAAGACCTTTGGAACCGTGTGAAATTAAATCCACCTTGGAGATATCTAATTGCCTTTGCTATATTTGCAATGGGAAGTCTTCTCTTATCACTTGTATGGGATAATAGGATTATTGACTTGTTTGAAAAGTTTTACCGCTATGGCTACCTTGTTATCGGTGGAGGTCAAGTAGTTGTCCCACTTATGTACAGCGAGATGGTGGAGTTAAATCAATTCATGACAAATGAAGAATTTTTAACCGGTTTTGGACTCGTCCAAGGGCTACCCGGTCCAATGTTTAGCTTTAGCGCCTATGCAGGCGGAATGGCAGCAAGAGGGAATGGAGTAGTATACCAAATACTTGGAGCCATGGCAGGAGGGGTGGGTATATTTTTACCCGGTCTTCTTTTAATTTTCTTTGTTTATCCAATTTGGGAAAATCTTAAGAAAATCCATGGAATAAAGGTTTCCTTAAGTGGGATAACAGCTGTAGCAAGTGGATTAATTACTTCTGCAGCAATAGTTCTAATGCAGAAAAACGGCTTTACAATTGATAATATTATAGTTATCTTAATAACAGTTTTGCTTTTATTATCTAAAAAGTTACCTGCACCATTAATAGTCTTGGCAGTTATTATTGCAGGTTTTCTTTTATAATTTTGAAATATTTGCTATAATGACCTTAGCAATTTAATTATTTAATAGACTAATATGAGGAGGGCTGTTTATATGGGTGAAGTATTAGTAAAGATAATGCAGAGACTTGATGTGTCTGATGTTTTCTAGTGCAATGAAGCTGTCCTCTTTTCAGTCAAAAACGGCAAGGGGACTTTAACCCATAAGATAAGTCAAAGCACCAGTAAGAATGATTATTATTCACAGCTACTTTTAAAAGAAAAACCAATTCTTCAAGCTTGCTATCCGGAATGCCCAACATGTGAAGGGATGCTTGCTACAGGTTATGGTATAGAGAGGATTAACTCTCCGGAATTAAAGCTGGCAAGGGAGTCCATGAATTCCGACTATCTTGATATTGTTGACTCCGCAGAAAAAATAAAGCCGTTACTAGGCCTACTTGATGATGGTTTATATGTCTTTGCTGATATGGAATGTTTTCCAACGGATTATAAAGGCAATTTCTTTTATTATGTTCCAAATGAATTCACACAAAATGCAGCTACTTCTGATTATTATTATAATTTTGACTTTTTTGATGTAGTAGGAGGCTTTCCACTATACCTTTATCCTACACAGTCTGCAGATTTAATAAATGAAAGAAGAGTAGATGAATATGTTGAGATATTAAAAGAATCATCCAATCCGCCAAGGGCTCTAACATACTATGAAGGTGGATTTATTTGTGCCTTGCTTGATGGCCACCATAAGGCATGTGCAGCTGCAGTTTTTGGGAAGAAAGTAAAGAGTTTAACTATTTTAAGACCGGACAGCTACGCCGTTAAGGATGGAGAAAAGCTCAATGGTTTAGACACATTAATAGGAAGTATCAGTTTTGCAGGAATTGACATTCCGCCACCAAGTGGAGCGAAATTTTCTGATTACTTTAGTCAAAGGAGAATATATGCCAGACCGAACGAAGCTTTAGATAAGTACAAAATTACAGGGAGGATTTTTCCAAGCAGGTATTCATCCTTTAATTATCCGACCATAAAAGAAGCCACAGGTTTTATTTTAATGGGCATGGATGTAAAAGATGTTAATTATTTAAATTCTTTGGAATATATTAAAAATCCGGACGAAGAAAGTGAAAGAAAGTTAATGTCTGTAATGTCTTATTTAGAAGGTGTGGATAGGGATGAAGCCTATAAGGTTGCAATGGAGGTTATGAAGTATGACGGTAAGACTAAGTTGCTCCCCTTTGAGTATGCACTTAGGGTTTTGTCCAGCTTTAAAGCTGAATCTAATAAGTTCTATTCTCTTGTGTTTCGTGTTGTCGGTGGTATATTTGTACTGACAGGTATTGTATTGTTCGCTCTAAATAAGAAGAAAGCAGTAGGTTAAAGGAGGAAAAATTATGTCAACAAACAAGACAACTAAGTTTACTTTTACTAAATTGCCTGTAAACTTGACTGAACTAAAAGCTTTGAAGGAGGCTGATTTAAAGAGCCCGGAAGGAACAGCAGCTCTAACTATTCTAGCCCTATGTGTATATCCTAAGGATAAGGAGGCTAGCTTGGAAATGCTTGACTACCTAAAGGGACCAAACCCATTGTCAACCTATGATAAGCAATTCTTGGCTGACCGTTTTAGTGGAAAGGACTACATTGCTTTGTCCTATTTTGTAGGTGCAAGTCCTGAAAATAACTATAAGCCGACTGAGCCTTTTACAATCGAAGTAACTGAAAATCCTTATAGCAGGAATAATATCAAAGAAGGTTATTTAAAGTTGCATATGCAATCAGGAGGTGCAGACTCACTTCGTCCAATTACTTTGAGGGAAAAGCCATCAACAGGTCAATGGTTCTTATGGGAACAGATGCTATTGGCTGATATAAGGAAACCAACAAGCAGCGACCCTTGGGCTTAATTAAAGGCAGGGGTGTTATTATGTCAAAGAATAAAAATGAAGAAAAAACAAATGTAATGCGGGTACTTGACCAGGCCAATATCTCTTATCTTCCTCATTTTTATGGGGATACGGATGCTATTAGCGGAAAGGAAGTTGCTGAAGTTCTTAAGCAAGACCCTGAAAGGTTATTTAAAACCTTGGTCGCAGTTGGAAAGTCAGGTGAACACTATGTATTCATGGTTCCAGCAGAGGTTGAGCTTGATTTAAAAAAGGCTGCAAAGTCTGTTGGTGAAAAGAATATAGAGATGATAAAGACCAAAGACCTTTTGCCCTTGACCGGCTATGTCCATGGAGGTTGTTCACCTATTGGAATGAAGAAGTCATTTAAAACTATTATAGACTATAGTGCAGATAACTATGAAACAATTTTTTTCAGTGCAGGGAAAATTGGATATCAAGTTGAGATGAATGTTTGGAAATTATTCGACCTTATAGATATTGACTTGGACGATATAGTGGATTGGAAAAAGTATTTGTAAGTTTAAAAAAGGAGTATTTATGAAGAAAGTATATGAATTTGATGCGGAGATTAAAAAGGTTCCTGATATTGACGGTGCTTATATAGAGATTCCTTTTGATGTAAAGGTTGAGTTTGGCAAGGGTCGTGTTCCTGTTCATGCCACCTTTGACGGAGAGCCCTATGATGGTAGCCTTGTAAGAATGAAGACACCTTGTCATATTATAGGGATAAGAAAGGATATTCGAGCAAAGATAGGCAAGCAGGCAGGTGATATTATCAAGGTCACTCTTACAGAAAGGGAAAAATAAAGTCATTTTTGGGAGGATTTGCTGGATAATGTAGGTGATTGGATTGAAAAACTAAGCCAACTGATTAGTGAGTATACTAACTTGCTTCAAAAGCAAGAAATACAGGTTGCCTATAAGGGGATAATAGACTATATAAATAAATTAAGCAGGGAAGTAAAGGCAGCTTTTCCTGAATATGAAATTGGCTCTGTATAAGGCTATATGGATATGTCTTATTTTCCTTTGACCTCAAAGGACTTAAAGGCCAAGGGGTTAAAGATTGCAATTGTTTATCGGCATGAGAAAGGGACCTTTGAAGTCTGGCTCTCTGGTCGCAACAGGGAGGTTATAAAGTGGTATAGTCCGTTATTTACAAACATTGTGGAATTTTGTCATGATAAAAGTAATGGCGATGCTATTGTTGAAAGGGTCTTGACGGACAAGCCAGACTTTGATAATCAAGAAGAATTGTTGAAGATAATAGTTGAAGGGATAGGGAAATTTATAGAAGATATTTATGGGTACATCTTAGAAAAATAATTTTTAAAAGGGTGACTTAAATTATTATTTGGATAAATGGAGCTTTTGGGTCAGGGAAGACAACTTGTGCTTTTGAATTAAATAGAAGATTAAAAAAATCAATTATTTATGACCCTGAAAATGTCGGTTATTTTATTAGGAAAAACATACCAAAGGAATTGCATGAACCTGACTTTCAGGACCATAAAGAATGGCGAAGCTTTAATTTTGAAATGTTAACATTTATAAATACTAATTATGATAGGATTATAATTGTTCCAATGACTCTGACCAATAGGAAGTATTATGAAGAAATAATTACTAGATTAATAGATAATAAAGTTGAAGTGAAACATTCTATTCTCTCTGCAGAAAAAGAGACTTTAGAAAAATGCCTGAAATCAAGATTGGAATCCAAAAATTCATGGGCTAATCAACAAATAGATAGGTGTATTAATTCTTTTAATAAAGAAATTACAGAAGAAAAGATTTTAACTGATAGTATGAGCATAGACAGTATAGTAGAAGAAATCGCAAAAAGAAGTGGAATAATTTTGAGCGATGATAATCGAAGTTATATTAGGAAAAAGTTTGATAGACTTTATATATTTTTTAAAAATATAAAATAAAGAAGTTTGTCGAGTTATTCCCCGACAAACTTTTTTTAAATTTCATTAATATCATATGGAGTTATTTGATATACATAATAGTTGAGCCAGTTGGACATTTGCAGGTAGGCATTTGACCTCCAGCAATTCTTAGGTGGCTTGCTAGGGTCATCATTCTCGTAGTAATTTTTCGGTATTTCAATTTTCTGTCCTTGTGATACATCCCTGTCATACTCATTCTTTAAAGTTTCTGTGTCATACTCCGCATGTCCTGTTATAAAGAACTGGTTGTACTTCTTTGACTTTATAAGGTAGATGCCTGCATCTTCACTTTCTGAAAGGACTTGCAAGTCTTCGCAGGCTCTTACATCATCTTCCTTCACGCGGGTATGCCTTGAATGGGGAATTAAAAAGCTGTCAGAAAACCCCTTCAGCATGTCGTCTTGCTTAGTAATCTTATGTTCAAAAACACCAAAAAGCTTATCCAGCAATTCTTCCTTTTCAATGCCGTGGAAGTGGTAGAGGGCTGCTTGTGCTGCCCAGCAAACAAAGACTGTAGAAAAGACATGGTCTTTGCTCCAGTCCATAATCTTAGCCATTTCCTCCCAGTAATCAACCTCTTCAAAGGGAAGTTTTTCAACGGGTGCTCCTGTAATAATCATACCATCATACTTCTCATACTTTATTTCATCAAAGGTCTTATAAAATTTCTCCAAGTATTCCATAGAGGTATGGCTTGGCCTATAGCTAGCCGTATAGACTAGATGGACATCTATTTGTAGTGGGGAATTACTAAGCAGCCTTAAGAACTGCAACTCTGTTTCAATTTTTTTAGGCATTAGGTTCAGAATTGCTATCTTTAAAGGTCTAATATCCTGTGTAATTGCCCTACTTGAATTCATAACAAATATATTTTCTTTTTTCTGCAGGATTTCCCCTGCAGGTAAATTTTCAGGTACTATTATCGGCATTTATATCCCCTCAAAGGCTCTTTCAAGTTCACTTATTATATCATCAACATTTTCTATACCTATATTTAATCTCACAAGGTTTGGCAAGACATTCCCGGCCTTCATTTCTTCTTCAGACAATTGGCTATGGGTAGTGCTTGCAGGATGGAGTGCCATAGTTTTCAGGTCTCCAACATGGGTTGCAATAGTTATGAAGCCTCCCAGATTATCTAAAAACTTCTTAGCTAAGTCTGCCCCCCCTTTTACTCCGAATGAAACAACTCCAGCTGCACCCTTTGGCAGGTACTTATTAGCTAGGTCATAGTATTTTGAAGATTTAAGCTTAGGATAATTTACCCAGTCAACTTTAGTGTGGTTTTCCAAATATTCAGCAACCTTTAAAGCGTTATTGCTATGCCTTTCCATCCTTAGGTGTAGGGTTTCAGTTCCAATATTAGTTAGGAAGGCATTAAAAGGACTCATTGTTGAACCGAAGTTTCTAAGGAGTCCGGCCTGGCACTTTGCACCATAGGCAGCCTTGCCAAAGGAGTCTGCATATACAACCCCATGATAGCTTTCATCCGGCTCGGTTAATTCGGGGAACTTGCCACTGGACTTCCAGTCAAAATTTCCTCCATCTATAATCATTCCGCCAATACATGAACCATGTCCGTCAATATATTTACTTGTAGAATGAACAACTATATTCGCTCCATGGTCAAGTGGCCTGCAAAGAAATGGAGAAGGGAAGGTATTGTCCACAATCAGAGGGATTTTAGCCTCCTTGGCAGCACCTGCAAATTCTTCAAAGTCCAAAACATCCAAACTAGGATTTGATAAGCTCTCTGCAAAGATTAACCTTGTATTTTCATCACAGCTTGCAAGTATTTCTTCCTTGCTGGCTCTTTCACTTACAAACCTTACTTCAATGCCCATATTTTTCAACTCAAATGTAAAGAGTGTCATAGTCCCACCGTAGACATTTGATGTTGCTATGATGTTTTGACCAGCCCTTGTAATGTTTATTACGCTGAAAAAACTGGCAGCCATGCCTGATGATGTGGCGACTCCTTTGACGCCACCTTCGAGGGCAGCAATCTTTTCTTCAAGGACAGCAACTGTTGGGTTGCCAAGCCTTGAGTACATATAACCCCCTTCGCTAAGGCTAAAGACTCTAGCTAAGTCTTCAGATGTATCATAATTATATGTTGTAGACTGTACAATTGGAGTTATTCTCGGCTCCTTATTTTTAGGGTCATAGCCTGCTTGTGCACAGAGTGTTTCTGCTGAATATTTTCTTTCTTTCATTTTTCATCCTCCTTTTTCTATAAACAAAAAGTCCTCTTGCATAATGCAAAAGGACGACTTATCGTGGTACCACCTTTTTTCGTAGCATAAAAGCTACCTCACTTCAGCAACAATCATTGCCTAGCGCTATAACAGGCGCACCTGTAGAAACCTAACAAAAGCTCAGCTTCTCCTGTCAGAGACCATCTTCAGTATACATTAACTCCAAGTTCCTCTCAGCAAATAGAACCTCTCTGTAAAAGTTTTTGTAAACTTACTCTCCTCATTTATCAGTTTATATATAACATTTTATACATTATAGCAAAAATAGGATTTTTGTCAAGCTAATAAATTTATCTTATGCCTTTACAATCGGAATCCATAGCTCCATCTTATAATCAGGGCTATCTATATCACCTTCATAGTAGTATTCAAAGTCCGGTTTGCCGGAATGTTTGTAGCCATGTTGAGGGAAGAAGACCTCCATAGCATACTTCCAGCCCTCGTGGATAGATTCAGGAACAGGACCCTTCAACTCAATAATGGCATATTCAGCCGCAGGTACTTCGACTATTTTCAATCCCATTTCCTTAGCCTTAGCAATATCTTCAACATCATAGCAGGCCATATAGTTTATTTCCTTGCTGTCTTTCACATCATAGCACATGCCAAAGCTCTCACCCCTTCCAAAGCTTGCCAATTCATTATGACTGTGCTTTGAGTAGAGCTTACCCCATACACTTGGACTGGTTGCCTTCGTATTCGATACCTTTGGCGGTGTAATGATTGCGAAATTAATGAACCTTGTAAGCAAGGACAAGATAAATCCGATGATAGGGGCGGCAGGGATATCAGCCTTCCCAATGTCAGCGAGGGTTGTCCATAAGATGGG
Source organism: Tissierellia bacterium (assembly GCA_012520935.1). Taxonomy (GTDB): domain Bacteria; phylum Bacillota; class Clostridia; order Tissierellales; family Peptoniphilaceae; genus JAAYNG01. The sequence continues at coordinate 32,821 of JAAYNG010000006.1, forward strand.
ACTTGAAGAAGACAATCAAAACTTCCTTCTTATGCACGCAGCAGGAGTCAATGTTTCGGGACAGATTGCTTCAGTAATTGCCGGTGGACTTATACTTACACTGGTCGGTTCGCTTTTATAGTAATAGGAGGTTAAGATTATGGATACACAATATGTATTTCAAATTACACCGGATGCCTTTTTAAATGCCCTTCCAATATTGGGTAAGGGGATGTTAGGCATATTTATAGTTATGGGGGTAATAATTTTGTGCGTAAGCCTCCTTAATAAGGTCGGTTCAGCAAAAGAAGAAAAAATATAAAATAAAAAGCACTAGTTCGATTGAATTAGTGCTTTTTATTTTATTAACTGTCTAACTTAATTATATAATTCAAGAAAATAAAAGTTCACATAAAGTTCATAATAATTCCCTTTTTATGACAAAATCTTTTTGTATTATATATTCACAGAAAGTCCTAAAAGACTTAAAAAATTAAAAATAAGGAGGAAACAAAAATGAAAAAAAGTATTTTAAGAGGAGTATCCATTTTCGCAGTAGCAGTAATGATTTTAGTAGGTGTAGGTCTAACAGCAGTAGAAGCAGCAAATCTAGGACCAAATTATCTAGATGCAGATAATGACGGCGTATGTGATTACTGTGCAACAAATGGTGGAGTAGGCAGACAAGTGAATGCTGGCAGAGGCAGACAAGCTCTTTGTACAGACTTTGTAGATGCAGACAAGGATGGAATATGTGATAACTATGAAAACAGGCCGATGGATGGGACTGGTAAAAAATTAGGAAGGGGACAAGGAGGTCAAGGAAGACAAGCTGCCGGAAGAGGCGGTCAAGGACAAGGGCTTAGCGAAAACTTTGTGGATGTAGACAGTGATGGCGTATGCGACAACTATGTGAACAGACCAATGGATGGGACTGGCAAACAACTAGGAAGAGGAAGAAATAGATAAAATTGAAAAAATCGCTCTTGCTTAAACTCAAGAGCGATTTTTTTATATCATTATTTAGGAAATCTTTATTATGCTGTGGTCTCCCTTACCTCTACTTTTTACAGAATAAAGCTCCTTATCTGCTAATTTAAAAATTTCTTCATAAGACTCCCTTCCATTTGAAACAATCCCACCTATACTTAAAGAAATACCAAAAACTTTTTCCTTGTCCTTAATTTTTGAAACATTTTCATTCAATCTTTCGCATATGCTATCTATATCTTCTTTATTGGTCAAAGCTACTAAGAATAAACCAAACTCATCCCCACCAATTCTCCCTGCAATGTCATTATCCCTAGATGAATTTTTGATAACCTCTGCAACCTGTTTTATAACCTCATCTCCAACATCATGCCCATAGTTATCGTTAATATCCTTAAAGTCATCTATATCCATGAGTATTAAAGTACCGGATTCTTTCAAGGCATTTTGGGTCATTTGTTTAAAGGATTCTTGATTTAAAAGTTTTGTCAATGAGTCACTCTTAGCTTCTTCAATTAAGAGCTTCCTCTCTTTCCTTTCCTTGTCAACATTTTTAAGCTTGCCTATGGCATACCTCTTAACATCTTTTTTATCTTTTATTATCTTTAGATCCAGTTCAAAACACATTATCATGTCATCATTGCAAACAATATCTATATCACTTTTAGCATCTTTACCTCGTGAAATGTGATAATATATATAATTTTCGTCATTTTCTACCTCATCATTTATTTTCGATAATTCTTCCTTATTTAAGTAACTAGGCAGGTTCCTAAATTTTATGTCTTCAGTATCATAATTATACTCAAAGAATATATCACCAACCATACCCATAAGCTCATTATACCTGTTATATTGAAGTAGGACCTTATTTTTATTCTTTATTTCTTTATTTACTATACTATATCCTATTCCCATAAGCAGCAAAAATATTACTCCTAATGTAATCAAGGCACGAACTGGATGTGTTTGAATATAATTAGATAAATTAAATTTTGCTTCTTTATTTGAATTACTAAACAAAATAGTATTTATACTTTCCTTCGAAATACTAGCAAGTGACTTATTCATAACAGAAAAAAGACGAGGGTCTGAATTTTCCGACACTCCAATACATATAGGCTGAACAAAAGCGTCTATTGTATGGTATGACAAGTTCTTATACTTAGGAGTTGACATGTAATATTCTGATTGAAATCCATTTATATAAGTACAGTCAACTTTTCCATCAAGTACAGCGTCAAGACATTGAGTTACATTATCATATACAACAGGTTTTAAATTTGGAAAATGTCTTTTTACCATCTCTGTAATAAAGTCCACTTCAACCACAGCAACTGTTATTAATCCCTTGCCCCTGTCTTTAGTAACATTAACTATTGTAGTTGTTGCAAATGGTTGAGTAATAGAAACCTTATTCTTTTTTGCCCAATTGAAGTCATATGTAAGGCAAGTCAAGGAATTTTCAAGTGCCCCAGCTTGAAAATCCTTTAATACTTCCACACTGTTCTGATAGTCAACTGGCTCAATATTCAATCCTGAATTTTCATTAATGAGATTAATGATAGAAGGACTTACTCCCTTGAATATTTTTTCCTTCTGGTCATAAAATTCAATTGGTGGCCAATTTACATCATATAAAATATATACTTTTGGGTTGCTTTGAATAAATTCCCTCTCTTCATCGGTAAATGTAGGAGCATCTGAATAAAAATCACCATAATACTTATTATATAAGTCTGTAGTAAAGGTAGGATTGTAGACAAAAAGGTTCATCATCGCCTGATTTAATTCTTTTAAGAGTTCTTTATTTCCTTTTGTTACGACAAAATAGTAGGAAGTTGGCGAAAATTCTGCGATTCTTTTGTATTTACCTTCCTTAGACATATATGATGATACAGCATCTGTGTTGCTGGCAAGCATGGCATCTATTTCTCCATTTTCAAGTGCCTTGGAAGCTTCTGACATAATTGGATATATCTTTTTCTCAAAAGTAAAATTATTTTCTTTTGCAAAACTTTCCAAGAGGGACAACTGGTGGGTCCCTTCTTCTATGCCTATTTTCATTCCTTCAAATTCTTCATAGTTATGGTATGAAAATTTATTATTGTTTTCTAAAACCAACAAGTTGCAATATTCAGTCCCTTGAGGAGTATCAGAATAGTCAAATATTTTTTCTCTGTCAGGATTTTTATTGACTACTCCCATCAAGTCAATTTCTCCATTTTTAAGCCATTCATAGCATTCTGAAAAAGAACCTTCAACATATTCATATTCCCAGTTGGTGTATTGTCTAATTGCCTCAAGGTAGTCATAGTCATATCCAATTTTATTTCCAAACTCGTCTTCACCATGCAAGGCAGGAGCATCAAACCAACCTACTCTTATCTTTTTCGTTTGACCCGTCGCAAATGATTCCATAGGATGTGATACAATGAATGCCAATAATATAATAAATAAAATAATAGAATTAATTTTTTTCATATTATCACCGTAAATAGCAAAATAAGCTTAATCGTTCTATAATAAATCACTAAATTGAAATCATTATAACATATTTATTTTTATTTATAAACAAAAATTATTATTTAAAAAATTCATTATAGTCTTTAATATTTTCATCTCTTAAGACGACCTTTTAGCCTGCCATATGCCCACTAAAGTGATTAAGACTCCGATAATTTCTATTAAGTTCAAAGTTTCATGGAATAAAATAAAGGCAAGAAAAGCAGCAATAATTGGTTGTGCTAAGACAAGTACAGAAGTTAAAGAAGCACTTAATTTCCCCAAACAATAACTCATAGTTCCTTGTCCTAATAATTGCATTACAAAAGAATATATAATAAGTTGAACTAGAGAAAAGCTATTTGGCGGAACTACCATCCCCTCCTTCAACAACATACCAAGAAATAATGTGACCGCTCCACCAATAGAAGCAATAAATATTATCGTCATTGGACCAAACTTTTCTCTAGTTTTATAGCTAATCAATAAAAAGCCAGCGTAAAAACTAGAGGCCAGCAAGGCTAAAAAATTTCCATAAATACCATTTTCAGCAGAATTAATCTTGCCACTCATTAAAATAATTACACCTAACAATGTAATTAATACTCCTGCAATAAATGATTTTTTTATTTCTTCCTTAAAAGCAAAGTATGACACAGGTACAATTGTTAAAAAGGTAAGATTAACAAATAATGTTGCATTGGCAATACTTGTATGTAAAAAAGAAACATTCCAAAGCAATAAGTCCATACCAAGGAAAAAACCAGCTAGCAATAGAACAATTACATCCTTAAACTTTAACTTAGGCAACTCTTTATAGACTAATGGTAATAACAAGGGTAAGGTTAGTAGCATTCGATAAAAACCAATGCTTATTGGAGGTAATGTAATCGAACGAACCCATATCCCAGCCGAAGCCAAAAAACAAATTGCGAGTAGAAGAAGAAAAATATATTTTGTTTCATTTTTTCTTTCCATAATTAAGTTTCCCCTTTTCTAAAAAGTTTTCAGCTTATTATACTATTTTTTCAATGAAAAACACAAAAATGTTAGAAAATTTTCCAACATTTTTGCGTTTTATCTTTTGATATTATTGCTCAAATAAAATAAATGTTTTGTTTATAATTTGTAGAATATTACTTGCTTACAATAGGAATTTCTCTATCATCCTTCCCGTCCAAATCATTTAACCAGCGTTTTGTTTCACTTACAATTTCAGGTGAAAGTAGAAGTATTGCAATTACATTTGGAACAACCATAAGTGCATTTAGTATATCTGCAATATCCCAAACCATTGTCAAGTTAATAACTGGAGCTAGTGCACATACTATGATATAAATAACACGATATCCCATAATTGTTTTTGAACCAGCAAAGTATTCCAAAGCTCTTTCGCCATAATATGCCCAGCCAAGTATAGTTGAATATGCAAAGCACATGATTCCCAAAGTAAGTATTAAAGGTCCAATAGTAGGAATTTGCGAGAAAGCTGCAGAAGTGAGCTGTCCACCATCTGTAACACTTGTCATATCAATATTGTTGTCAGTCATTATTGTTGTAACAATAACCAAACCTGTCATAAAACAAACAACTACTGTATCCCAGAAAGTTCCTGTTGCTGAAACAAGAGCTTGTCTAACTGGGTTTCTAGTCATAGCTGCAGCTGCTGCAATAGGAGCAGAACCCATACCGGATTCGTTAGAGAATAGTCCACGAGCAACCCCGTAACGCATAGCTATCAAAAGACCAGAACCTACCAAACCACCTTTAACTGCACCAGGAGTAAATGCAAGTTCTATAATTGTTTTTATAGCAGGAATAAACATCGCACGATTAAGTATAAGAATGTATAGGCATCCAAGTACATAAAATATAGCCATAAAAGGAACTAATATTTCTGTTACCTTTGCTATGGACTTAATTCCACCGAAAATTACTAGGGCAGTTAAAATAGAAATTACTACTCCAACAGCTATAGGCGGAAAACCAAAGTTAGTTTCAGCTACTTGTGCAATTGCGTTTACTTGAACAGCATTACCTATTCCAAATGAAGCAAATGCTGCAAAAAACGCAAAGAGTAAACCTAACCATTTCATATTAAGCCCACGTTCTAGTGCATACATAGCGCCGCCTTGCATACGACCATCTTCTGTCTTTACACGGTAACGAACAGCAATTAAAGATTCTGCATATTTAGTTGCAATCCCAAAAACACCAGTTAACCAAACCCAAAGAACCGCACCCGGACCACCTAAGTAAATCGCAGTTCCTACACCAACAATATTACCTGTACCGATTGTTGCTGCCAAAGCTGTTGTTAAGGCACCAAATTGTGAAACATCACCTTCTGCATCGGGGTCCTTCGTAACAGAAAGTTTAATACCCCTTGCAATTGTTGGCATTTGAATGAATCCAGTCCTAATGGTCATGTACACATGAGTACCTAAAAGTAGAATAATCATTGGCCAACCCCATACTAAGGACCCTACTTGACCTATTATAGTTTTAAGTGCTTCCATTTTTTCCCCTCCTTTTAAGGAAATAGTATAGTATGATTCCATAAAACAATAGTTTAATTCGATATATAGGTAAACAATTAAACAGAATTGTTTTATAGACATAATGATACACCAATTGAAAAGAATTTGCAATAAAAATTTTAACTTTCCCTCGTTTGTTATAAAAATAACTTATAATTACCCTAACTTTATTTTGGGATAATAATGTTCATTTAACCTTAGACGATAAAAATGCTGGTCTAAAGTTATTTGCGTATTATTTTGATAAAATAAAAATCCTCCCTGCGTTGACTTAAAACTACCCTGCCAACTTGGGAGGATAAATATTTTACTAATATCCCAACTTATAATCTATAATATTTATTAGGTCTTTGCCTTCCCTAAAATTCCTTAAATTATGGTCAAATATTTCAAGGGACCTCTTTAAATAGTGAGGAGTAATGCCAGCATTATGAGGAGTCATTAATATATTATCTAAGTCCCAAAGTTTAGAACTTTCTTCAAGAGGTTCAACATTATACACATCTAAATAAGCGCCTCTAATTTTATGGTTTTCCAGAGCATCAATAAGGTCTGCCTCTACAACAAGGTCTCCTCTACCAACATTCATGAAAACAGCATCTTTATTCATTAAATTAAATTTCTTTTTATCGAATAAATTCTTAGTCTTTTCAGTAGAAGGTAAAACGCTTACAATGTATTGATAATCTCCTAAAATATTATCAATCTCATCTATAGAAAAAACCTTATTAAAATGTTCAATCTTATCATCTGACTTTTTACTCCTAACACCATCAACTTCCATCTCAAAGAAGTCTGCCTTCCTTGCAATCTCTTTACCAATGGCACCAGTCCCTACTATCAATAACTTCTGTCCAACAAGCTCTCCTAGCCTAATGCTTTTATCATATTTCTTTTTTCTCTTATTTTTCATGCTTTCAATAAAATTACGTGAAAAAGCAATCATAGCACCAATAACCTGTTCAGAAATATTCTTAGCATGAACACCACTTGTATTTGTTAGAAATACTCCCATTTCTTTTAATGTTTGTAAAGGATAAATATCCACACCGGCAGAATAAGAAAAAATCCACTTAAGATTTTTAAAACCTTTAATCTTATCCCCATCTATCGCAACAGTGCTGAACATTATCTCAATCTTATCCCTATCTTCTAACATAGAATCAAAAGATTCATAAATTTCCCACTCTTCTTTCCCTTCTAATACCTTTGGAAACTCCCTCTCAGCATCTTCCCTCTTTAAAAAATTACCATCAGCAATAATTCCTATCATAAAATACTCCTTTCATTAAATACTTGGTGACTATAGCTTTTTGTATATACCCATTTTAAAGAGACATGACACAAGGATAGATAATTACTTTAACCATTTGTTCAAATATTTTTATGTAATTCGATTATAAAGTTAAATCATATTTATAGATATTTTTCTTTGTATTTTTCATTTGTCAATATAAGTTAGACAATTTGCCATAAATATTTTTCTAAAAATTCAGCATAAATATCATCTGCTTCATTATTTACACTATTGTAATTATAATATAAATAAGCTTTATCTTTAGAAAAACTAATCCCCATAGTCTTAAAGTATCTGTACAGGCCCACAATAGTAGCAGAAAACCTCCAATCACTGGGACAAATCTTTCTATCATAAGTCTTACCAGCGATTTCAAAATTACCTTCTTCTATCACTCTTTCACCTCCCTTTAGTATACTTGTTCAATTAATCCAAATCCCGAGTTTCTCCTGGATCCCAAAGAATAATTCTTCATATGATTAAGTACTTCATTGCTCCCTTGTACAAAAAAAGTTCCTATCGTAGCATCAATTTTTATACCAAATACAGGAACAACTATTTTTTTCAATTTAGACAAGTCAAAAATCAGAGAATCTATCTCCTTGCCAAAATTATTCATATCTTCTTTTAATTTTCTTTTTAATTCTTCTTCAAAATCTGCATCCTCAACTGAAAGATAGGTGTCTTTATTAGTTTTCTTATCATGAAGCCTTATACATATAGGTGATAAAATTTTAAATACAGCAAAATTTCCCAAGACATCTGACTCCCTAACTAATCTTATGTTTTTGAGAATCATTTGGTTATCATTACCTATGTTATAAGCAACATTCTTCATATTAAGTAAACTAGAAAAATAAATATATGCCGTCTCTTGGTCTCCAGTTTTTAATGTCATGCTTACTTTAGTGCTTGCTAGTTCAATAAGTTCTTCTTTAAAAACAGGCTTATCAAAACGAACTGACCAAGATAGGTCTTTACCCTTAGAATCAGGTCCATAATATTGATCGAAAAACCTTCCTTCAAAGTAATTTTCTAAAGACTTCTTAAAAAAACTTATAAAAGTGCTTCTGTAGTCCGACTTTGTTATATTGTTTTTTAACTCAAAATCTAAAATATACTTCAAACTTTTCCCTCCTTTCATTTTTTAATAGAATTGAGCCTTTCTATTTGCATATTTGACTCCTAACTACACGAATAAATTTTTAAAGTCATTATAACAAAATTCATATTAGTTTGCTCATCATTTGACTTATGTGACGGTTCGTAATTAACAAATGATACAAATTAAAGCAAATCATCTCTCGCAGAATTACGGTTCACTCTTATTGTAGCCGATTTATTTGTTTAATGCAATAAAAAAAGAGCTTAGTTAAAAGCTCTCTTATTGCAGCAGATTATAATTAGCCATATAACAAAACTATTTATCCTTTAATTTTGAATACTTCCTTTGGTAAACTTGGTTCATTATAAATGATTCTACCATATTGATTGGCTTATGACCTGAAAGCTCTGCAATATTTCCAGCCAAGGCATTCTTCTCCAGAATGTGCTTTATGGCGGTTGCATCTTCTAAATCCTTGCCAAGGCAGAGGGCCTTATCAGAAAGAAGGGCAACATTATACCTACCGGATGAGTCTGCCTTCACGCCAACAATTTGTGCAAAGTCATCCAGGTATGGTCTCATTTGTCGACCATAGAAACGACCTATTTCTGAATCCTTTGCAGGCAAAATTACACCTATGTCATACCTTTTTTTATAGTAGGACTTATGCAATCTCCTTGTCTTGTCGTCGGCCTCAACTTCCTTGCCATCCTTGTAGAAGGCAATCTTATCCCCAGACCGTATGGAGTAAATAAGTTCATCTTGTGGACTTTCAACCCTCTTTCCTAGTCTTTTTTCATAAAGTCTTTTACATGCACCCTCGGCTACTAGGGCGTTTTCAAGTACCTCTTCTGCAGTTTCTCCCATAACAAGTGCACCATGCATCTCCAATAAGATTACCTTACAGTCTGACTTTATCGCAATATTTTCTGCCCCTTTATGGAGCTTTTTCGTGCCGGGTAGGGCATAAGAGCTTACCCTAATTAAATTAGACCCTAGCTTCCTCGCCTCTTCATCATTCAATTGGATATCTTCCTTTAATAGACTCACTGCAGAAGCGTAAGGTTGGTGGGTATGCATGATTACATTCACTTTTGTGAAATGTTTGTACAGGGCAAGATGCATTGGCTTCTCCGATGAAGGCTTTCTTCCTCCTTCATATGATCCATCAGGATATACTAAAACCAAGTCGAATTCTGTCATATCTTCATAAGCCATGCCGGACGGGGTGACTAAAAAGTTTTCCCCATTTCTTTGACTTAAATTCCCCCAAGTACGAAAGAGTAGTCCTTCATTTATGGCTGCCCTTGCTAGTTCCGGTATATTCATAGAAAACCTCTTTTCTCTTATTTTGTTTCCCCTATTTGAACAACATGTGAGAAGACACGGTCAAATCTTGATAGTGCATCATCAATATCTTCTTTTGTGTATTCTGCGTTAGTGTATAAACGACTTCCTGCAAGTGTAACCAAACCTTCTGCCATATAGGCTGCCCCCATATGTTCCATTTCCTTCTTTCTAAGGGAAGTTTCCTTAAGAACATTCGGAATGGTCCATGGTTTTGACCAATTTATTGAAAAATGCATTGTACCAACTGTTTCCAAATGGCAAATCGAACCTTGGTTAAAGGCAACAAACGGTAGAGAATACTTGTCGATTAACTTGTTTAACCCGTCAATCAAATAGTCGCCTATCTCTGCAGCCTTCTCGCAGGCATTTGTTTCTTTAATTGACTTCATTGTATAATAACCGGCTATACAAGAAATTGGTGTAGCAGCAAGGGTCCCGCCAACGAGGGCCTTTTTCACACCAGCCTCAAGGCCTGCAGCCAAGTACTTCATATACTCTTTCTTGCCACCGATACCGCCGGCTCCGGGATAACCACCTGCAATAACCTTACCAAAGATTGTGAGGTCCGGACTTACATTAAAGTATCCTTGTGCACCATTTACACTTAGCCTAAATCCGGTAACAACCTCGTCAAATATTAATAATGCACCATACTTGTCGCAAAGTTCCCTTGCCCCTCGTAGGAATTCCTCTGAAATCGGTCTAGTTCCACTTTCAGGACCTACAGGTTCAATCATAACTGCAGCTGTTCCCCCTTTAAAGCTCTTTGCCCTTAATTTTGACTCCAGGCTCTTTAAGTCCCCTGGGAAAAACTCATCTGTATATCTAAAAATCTTTCTTGGCACACCGTGGGCCTGGGTAAACTTGCTGCCCGGAACTCTGATACCATAAGCCAGTTGGTCTGACCAGCCGTGGTAGGCACCTCCCATTTTAAGTACATGCTTTTTCTTGGTTGCCAGCCTTGCAATACGGATAGCCCCCATGCAAGCCTCAGTCCCTGAACCCAGCATACGAAACATCTCAACTGAAGGGAAGTTTTCACAGATAAAGTTAGCAAGCTTATACTCATATTCATGGAACAAGCCCGTTGAAGGGTTTGACTCCTTTAAAAATTCCTCAACCTTTTCCCTAACTTCCGGAGGATTAGAACCTAAGACTGTTGGACCTCCTGCCTGTAAGAAGTCATAGTATTCATTCCCGTCAATATCGGTTAATTTATTCTTATTTGCCTTTGTAAAGACAAGTGGGAACGGATAATTGAAGGCAAGATTATGTTGGACTCCTCCGGGAATCCTCGTCTTTGCAATATCAATCATTTCCTTGCTCTTTTGACATTTCTTTCCAAAGTACTCATCTTCATATTCCTTTAAAGCCTTTGGGTCAATGGAATATATTGGTAAGCTTATTAATTTGTCTAACTTCTTAATGATTTCATTTACACTTGGCCTGTTAATCATAATAACCTCCTGTTCATACTTAGTGAGCGACTACTCATTTTCTTTTAAGCTTATTCTATCATTTTTTTAACAAAAAAGAAAGATATATTAGAAATTTACTTGAAAGAAATTCAAGATGTTGTATAATACTTATAAACAATATAGTGAGTAATGACTCATAGGAGAGAAAATGAAATATTCAACAGAACTATTTGAAAAATTAAATGATGAAAAAAAGGACCGAGTTATTCAAGCTGCGATAAAAGAATTTTCAGAGAAGGGTTTTGAAAATGCAAACACAAATAAAATCGCCAAGCTTGCCAATATATCTGTGGGGTCTTTGTTTAAATACTTTAGGAGTAAAAACGACCTGTTCCTATATATTGTTGAAATCGCAACTTCAGAGCTGGAAAAGCAGGTGGGTCGAATACTTGATCAAGATAAGGCTTTCTTTGATACAGTTGAGGATATGCTAATCCTTATTTGTGAATACTCTAAAAATAATAAGGCTTTAATTAGGCTCTACCACGAGATGACATCCATTGGTCAAGCCTCCTTAGCTACAAAGGTGGTTACTTCTTTTGAAAATTTAGCCGGTAGCCACTATCAAAACATGGTAAAAGAAGCACAAGAAAAGGGAGGGCTAAGAGATGACTTAGACCCTGCTGTGGTTGCCTTCACATTGGACAATATATTTGTGTCCTTGCAATTTTCCTACGCACTGCCTTACTATATGGAAAGAAAAAAATTATTTTTAGGAAAAGAAATAAAAGATAAAGACTTAATAAATGAAAGCATGCTTTTTATAAAAAAAGCCTTAGCAAGTAAAGAGAAAGATTAAGGTCAGAATAAAAGCGAGAGTTTTATAGTACAAAGGAGGTACATATGAACATTTTATGTTATGACATAGGAACTACAGGAGTGAAAACCTGCCTTTTTGAAGCAAAAGATACAATAACCCTCTTGCGTTCATCCTTTGACAGTTATGACATTAAGACAAGCCAAGACGGGTCGGCAGAACAGGACCCTGACGATTGGTGGAGGGCGATAGTTACTTCCACAAGAGAAATCATAGATAGGGATACAAAGGTTGATGCAATAAGCTTTTGCTCACAAATGCAAAGCCTTGTTTTGGTTGATAAGGAAGGAAGACACATTAGACCATCTATGAGCTACATGGACCAAAGGGCTGGAGAAATCAAGAAGAAGGTAATAGAAACAGGTATAAAAGTCTCGGGTATGAATGTAGTTAAACTCATAAAAAGCCTTTATCATACAGGAGCAGTAGCCGGCTCAGTTAAGGACCCTGTTTGGAAGTACCTCTGGGTCAAGGAAAATGAAGCCGAAGTGTTTAAAAAAACATATAAATGGTTGGATGTCAAGGAAGCTATAATCGCAAGGATGACTAAAAATTTTGTCATGAGCGAAGACAGTGCCTTTGCAACTTTACTATATGATGTTCGTTCAAAGGAAAAGATTTTTAGTGAGCCTGTATTGAAAATGTTGGGTGTAAACCCGAAACATATGCCGGAAATTATTTCCTCTTCCCATGTGGCAGGATACCTCCTTAAAGATGTGGCTGATGAACTTGGACTTAAAGAAGGGATTGCAGTTTATGCCGGCGGTGGAGATGCTTCACTAATCGGTGTAGGGGCAGGTGCAATATTGCCTGGTGATACCCATGTTTATATGGGGACTTCCGGCTGGGTATCAACAGTAACGGAAAAGACTTTAATAGATACAAATGCTATGGTTGCCTCAATAGTTGGTGCCTTTGAAGGCAGGTACAACTATTTTGCAGAGCTTGAAACTGCCGGTAAATGTCTTGAATGGGTAAAAGACCACCTAGTTTTAGATGAAATAAATGCCTACATTGAAAAGAAGGAAATTACTGAGGATGAAGTGATTTATAAGTCCCTCTACGAATACCTGTCAGAGGTAATGTTAAGGGCTAATCCCGGTTCAGATGGCGTAATATTCACACCTTGGCTTCATGGAAACCGTTGCCCTTTTGAGGATGCCAATGCAAGGGGAATCTTTTTCAACCTTTCATTGGAAACCGGAAAGACGGAAATGCTCCGGTCTGTTGTGGAAGGAGTTTGCTTTCACCTAAGATGGTTCTTTGAAGTCCAGGATAAAAAGCTAAAAACTTCAGACACAGTTCGTTTCGTTGGAGGAGGTGCCCTTTCGGCAACAACAAGCCAAATACTGGCAGATATAATCGGAAAAACGGTTGTGACTGTAAAAGACCCACAAAATGTTGGGGCGGTAGGAGCGGCAATAATAGCCTTGAAGGGGGCAAATCCGGAAATGTCCGCTGAAGGCTTGATTGAAAAAATTGAAATAAAAGATACCTATAAACCTAATCCGGACAACAAGGCAGTTTATGATAAGAACTATGAAGTCTTTAAAAAACTTTATAAAAATAATAAAGAACTCTTTGCAGACTTAAATGCAAGCAAGCTTTAAAGTCGTAGGGGCGTTTTTCCCACTGTCAAAGATTTAAAAGCCTTTAATTATTGCCTTTTTATACGACATTCTAATTAATTAATTTATAGAATAGAAATGATATTATGAAAAATAAAACTCTTAAACAATCCATCATGTTTACAATACTATCGTTAAGTGCAGCAGGAATAAATGACTTTGTAATTAAAATCGTAACCATGCTCTTAAACTTCGCAGGCGAATTCTTATGGTGGAAGTTTGTTGTCTTCAGAGGCAGCGAAAATACAAATGAATTAGCTAAAAATAAATTGAATTTATGACTGATCCAGAAAAGCTAAGATTACTATCCTATATTTGATTGTAGAGAAAAGTATTATATAATATTTAATAATGAATCCCGGAGTGACGACAAAGGATTCACAGATTGGAGACAGCATTTTTTAAATAGAAAATTAATTAAGAGGCAAAGGATTAGTAGTCTACCCCTATGCCATATCATACAATCCTATGACCCTTATTCAAATTATAAACATTCATTCTTGGTCCTCGAATAAAACCAATCATGGTCAAATTATACTTTTTGGCTAAATCAATAGACCTATCTGTTGGCGCCAGTTTAGAAAATAAGCCAGTAATTGGTGTCCTTATAATTTTCCTAGTCATTTCAGAGGCCATGCGACCAGATAACATTACAAGGCACTGGCTTAAGTCTCTTTTATCAATAAGACCCTTTCCGATAAGCTTGTCCAAGGCGTTATGCCTTCCAATATCTTCCTTGAAGTCCACAATCTTTCCATCATGAATTAAGGCTGTAGCATGGCTACCTCCCGTTCGGACAAAGAGGGCAGAAATATCTTGAAATCTAGCAGAAAGTTCCTGCAATTTTCTTGAATCAATGACTATATCCACATCTTCCTTATAAGAAGACCTGCTTTCCATTTCTGCCTGAGGGACAAGTCCGGAAGATGTAACAATAGGATGTCCTTTTTCTACTTCCTTAAATAAGCTTACCTCTACAATCAAGTCTGTCAATTTGCCATCTTGATGGCTTAAATTATAGTCCTTTATTTCATCTTCACCGTCAATAAGTCCTTGAACAAAAAGGTGTCCAACAATCAAAGGATAGATGTCCTTCGGGGTACAATAAAGCCTTTCATAATTAATACCATTGATTATTAAATCTAAAGTAGTTTCTGTTACAACCTCATCCATTAAAGTTGTAGCCCTCTCATTTTTATAGCGGATTATTTCCCTTTCACACAAAATCGGACCTTCTGCCTGATAGGTTAAGGAGGACCATCGCTTTAAATCCGGGTCCATCCTTTCTTGAAAGTCTCTCAATTCTTTTTTATTATTTATATTGTAAAAGATATCCATATCTTGTTGTTTATTCAGTGGATATTGTATTTTTGCAAAATTATGCCTGTCGATAAAATGTTTGACTGAATGTGATTCTTCATCAGTCATTTTTTTAATTTCATCTGCCATAGATGAATGGTAGAAGGCGAAGAAGGGCTCTATATCATTGGTTTTTCTGTTGATGTTGACTAAACCGTCAAAGTGACCTAAGGTCTGTAATTTCCCCTTCATTAAATTGATATGGGCGAGGTCAATGTTAGGCATATCTACAGCTGTAACAAAGGTGTAGTCAGAAGAAGACAACTCCAAACCTGCATGTATACCTGCCAAGGCGCCTCTATCCTTCAACTCATCTTGGACTATGGTAAAGCTATAATTATCCTTCAAGTCCAGCAGGGCATCTGGATTATTGGAGGAAATAATAATTTCAGAAAAGACTTTTTGCATGTCAGACAAAATACTCTCCAAATGAGTTTTTCCATTTGTTGTCAAGGTCTGCTTGTCAAATCCCATCCTCATAGACTGACCTCCGGCTAAAATAATGACAGAATTAAGCTTTTTCATTTTTTTCTCCCTCCAGCTTTATATTTCTTGTACATTTTACCCTTATTGACCATAAATAAAACTAGGCTTTGAAGATGTATGTAAGTTGTTGCCCATGTTTTATCTTATATTAAATTTCCTGAAACATAAAAAAGCAGGGGAGAATACCATTCTCCCCCACCAAACATTAGAAAATATATAAAATTTTAGACTTTTATATGGTATTTCAATTCCTAATTTATTTACTTAAGTTCTACTGCACCCACAGGACATACATCCATACAGTTTCCACATTTAATACAAGTATCTTGATCAATCACATGTGCTCCCTTGACCTGTCCAGTAATTGCCTCCACCGGACACTTTCTCTTACAAGCACCACAACCGATACAAATGTCCTTATTAATTGTATAGCTAGCTAGTGCCTTACAAGCTCCAGCAGGACAATTTTTTTCATGAACATGTGCTAAATACTCATCTTCAAAGTATTGAAGAGTTGATAGTATTGGATTTGCAGCTGTTTGCCCCAAACCACATAGTGAAGTATTTGTAGAAAGCTCCCCTAAGAAACGAAGGTCCTCCAAATCCTCCTCAGTTCCTTGCCCTTCAGTTATGCGGGTAAGAATTTCAAACATTCTCATTGTACCATCTCGGCACGGAGTACACTTACCGCAAGACTCATCAACAGAGAACTCAATGAAGAAGCGGGCAATGTCAACCATACAGTCGGTGTCATCCATAACAACAAGACCACCAGAACCCATAATAGATCCAATCTTTGCAAGGCTATCAAAGTCCAAAGGAGTGTCGAAGAGCCTGCTAGGTATACATCCACCGGATGGACCACCTGTTTGAACAGCCTTAACTTTCTTGCCTTCCCCGACTCCGTCACCAATATCATTAACCAGTTCATTTATTGTAATTCCCATAGGTACTTCTACAAGTCCAGCATTCTTCACCTTGCCAACAAGTGCAAAAACCTTTGTTCCAGGGCTTTCTGGAGTTCCCGCTGAACGGAAACGGCCAGCACCAAAGTCAATAATTTGTGCTATATTGGAAATAGTTTCCACATTATTAATTATAGTTGGCTTATCCCATAGGCCAGATACATAAGTTCTTTGAACCTTAGCCCTTGGCATGCCCCTTCTACCTTCAATACTTTCCATCAAAGCAGTACCTTCACCACAAACAAAGGCACCACTACCAAGTCTTAGAGAAACTCTAAAGGAAAAGTCACTACCTAAGATGTTATCACCAAGTAGCCCAACTTCTTCCGCCTGTTTTATAGCATTGGTCAAGGCCTTGACTGCTGTTGGATACTCAGCCCTTACATAGATAAAACCTTCATCAGAGCCGATGGCACGGCCACAGATAGCCATACCTTCCAGGACTGCATGAGGATCTCCTTCCATTACAGCACGGTCCATATAGGCACCGGGGTCCCCCTCGTCTCCGTTGACAATCAAATACTTCTTGCCTTCAGGCTGGTCAGCAGCACCCTGCCATTTGATACCAGTTGGGAAACCAGCACCACCCAAACCCCTAATGCCTGCATTCTTAACTTCATCTATAATTTCTTGGCTTTTCATTTCAAAGAGTGCCTTTTCTAAACCCCTATAGCCTCCCAAGGCAATATAGTCATTGACTTCATATGGGTCAATGATACCGTAATTTCTTAGGGCGCGCCTAATTTGTTTTTCATAAAATTTTCCAGTTAAGCGAGGGTATTCACCAGTGTTGTCCACCCCATCTTTAGCATCTAATTTTTCTTTCATCAAGGGAGCTAATTCCTTGCGAAGTTCAGCAAGACTTTCTCTTGTTAACTTAGTTCTTTCTGTTGTTGTCATTATACTCCCTCCTTACTTAACTCTTTTATGGTTTCAGCAACTTTTTTCTTTGTAAAGTGACCATGAATCTCTCCATTGATTGTTACAATTGGTGCATTGGCACAGTCTCCTAGGCATCTTGTTTCAATAATAGAGAACTTACGATCCGAAGTTGTCTGTCCTTGTTTTATTCCAAGTTGATTTTCAAACTCTTCTAATATTCCTTGAGCACCCTTTACATAACAGGCAGTACCAAGACAAACAGAGATTTGGTTTTTGCCTTTGGGTTCAAAAGTAAATTGAGAATAGAAGGTAGCTACTCCATAAATTTTAGAAGTTGGAATACCTAGGCAGGTGCTAATCTCTTCGATAACTTCCCTTGGTAGATAGCCAAAAATGTTTTGTGTTTTTTGAAGTATTGGCATAAGTGCACCTGGCATGTCTTTATTTTTTTTCATAAAGTCTTGAACTTCTCCAAGTTCGCCCTTATATTGTTCTTTATCAAATTCAAACATATTATTCCACCTCCACTAATTCAGTTAAAGGTACAAATCTTAATACCTCATCTTTGTATTCTTCTTTTATTTTAACTTTTTCAACCTTAACAGCAGATATTTTATACTCTCCTGTCATTGAAACCGGGTCAAATGCTGAATTAGTTAGGTCATTTACCGGACTCTCCTTAAAGTGGAAAGTCATAAACATGTTTTTAGGTTTAACTGCATCTGTTATTGTTACCCTTGTTACCACAGAACCACGCCTCGATGTAACCCTAATAAAGTCTAATTCTTCGATTCCTAATTCAGCAGCATCGCTAGGGTGAATATACGCTGTTTCATAAGGATTAATTGCGTTTAATGTATCAGAATATCTTGTAGTAACATTATAATGTCCAAGTCGTCTACCAGTGTTTAATAGTATTGGATACTCTTCATCCGGAAGCTCTGCAGGCTCCCTATATTCACGAGGAAGCAGTCTTCCTATACCATCAGGAGTGGTGAACTTTCCTATGTGTAGAATAGGTGTGCCTGGATGGTCCATAGTTGGACATGGCCAAGTCAATCCATGCTCTTTTCTAAGTCTAGGATAAGTCATCCCTTGCCAAGCAGGAATTGCTGCCCTTATATCCTCAAAAATGTCTTCAGCACTTTCCCATTCAAATCCATCAGTCCTACCAATTCTATTGGCAATTTCTCTAATCATCCACCATTCAGGCATAGCCTCACCAGGGGCTGAAACAGCCTCGTTAACCAGCTGAACCCTTCTTTCTGAAGGAGTAAAGGTTCCGTTCTTCTCAGCAAAGGCTCTGGCTGGCAATATAACATCTGCATGCTTTGCAGTTTCAGACATAAATATCTCAATGGATACAAAAAATTCTAATGAATCTAAAGCCTTTTTGATATGGTTAGCATCCGGGTCACTGAGAACAATATCTTCTCCCATTATTATCATAGCCTTAACATTTCCGTCAATGGCTCCATTCATCATTTGAGGAATCATTAGACCAACTTCATTTGATAGTTTTGCATTCCAAAGTTTTTCAAAGCGTGCATGGACTTCTGGATTATCAACTCTTGGATATCCGGGGTAAGTGTCCGGAAGGCAACCCATGTCGCAAGCCCCTTGAACATTGTTTTGCCCCCTAAGTGGATTTAGTCCAGCGGATGGTTTCCCAACATGGCCTGTAATTAATCCTAAGTTTGAAAGGGAGATTACATTGTCAACACCAGTGGTGTGCTCTGTAATTCCAAGCCCCCAAACAATTGGAGCCTTTTCAGTCTTTGCATATAATTCTGCAATTGCATACATAGTTTCAACATCAGTACCACAGAAAGCTGCCACCTTTTCCGGAGGATAATTCTTAACAACTTCTTTTAGCTCTTCAAAACCTCTAGTCCTAGTCTTGATATATTCATCATCTGTCCAGCCTTCTTTAATTATAATATGCATTAAACCATTGATAAAGGCAACATCTGTTCCTGAATTTAAAGGTACATGGTATTCAGCCATTTCTGCCAGTTCAGTCCTTCTAGGGTCAATAACAATTGCCTTAGCCCCATTGAACTTGATGGCATATTTAATCTTATTGCCTATAACCGGATGGGCTTCCAATGGATTTGAACCAATAAAGAAAAATGCGTCAGCATCTAAGAAGTCATCAGATGGGTTAGTCATAGCTCCTGAACCGATTGTTTGTAGCAGACCTGCTACTGAAGGAGCATGTCAGACCCGTGCACAGTGGTCTACACTATTTGTACCAAAAACAACCCTGAATAATTTTTGCAGGGCGAAGTTGTCTTCATTTACGGTCCTAGCAGAAGCAAGACCAGCTAAAGCACCTGAACCATGCATTTCATAAATATCTTTCAGTCTTTCAGAAACCAAGCCCAGAGCCTCATCCCAGCTTGCCTCTCTAAACTCTCCATTTTCTTTAATTAAAGGATGGGTAAGTCTTTCAGGCGAATGAACGAATTCATTTCCAAACCTACCTTTAACACAAGTTTGAGTCCTGTTTATGGCTCCATCTTCAACAGTTGTTACCCCAATAATCCTGTCATCCTTAACATTTAATTCCAATGTACAACCAACTCCACAGAAGGCACAAGTTGTCCTAACCTTCTTCAGTTCCCAAGGTCTATGACCAATAAATTGCTTATTTTGAAGTGCACCTGTTGGACAAACTTCCAGACATTGGCCACACATCTTACAAATTTCCTTACTTATTGGTTGGTTAAAAGCTGTGGTTGGCACAGAATCAAAGCCCCTATCTACAAAGTCGTAAGTAGCTGTAACCTGTCTTTCATCACAGACATTAACGCATTTTCCGCACTTGATGCACTTATTAAGGTCCCTTACCATTATAGGGTTCGCATCATCAATTTCAAATTCTGACCTTCTGCCTATATAAAAGGGAGCCTTAACATCATACTTGTAACAAAGCTCTTGCAGGTCGCAATTCCCAACTGCATCACAAGTGAGGCAGTCTTCAGGGTGGTTAGACATAAGAAGCTTTAAAATTCCCTTACGATATTTGACGACTTGTTCTGTCTCTGTTTCCACAACCATGCCTTCTCGACAAAGGGTTGAGCAGGCAGTATGTACTCCTTTCTTTCCTTCGATCTCCACTATACACATCCTACATGCAGCAAAGGGAGTGAGGTCCTTGAGGTAGCACAGTTGAGGAATTTTAATCCCGTTCTGTTCAGCAGCATCGATTATATTAGTACCCTTTTTAACCGACACTGGCTTGCCATTAATTGTCAAGTTAATCATATTTACCTCCTAATGTTTTATTTTGTATAAAAAACTTTCAATTAGATGCCTTACAAAAGCATGAATATGAGTTTTCATTATTTGGATCTTTTGTTTAAAAACTTATCCTATATTTGAGTATAAAAAAACT
>JAAYNG010000064.1 GCA_012520935.1 Tissierellia bacterium
AATTGAGATGTTCAGAGTATAGAAATATAGAGGAAAAAGATGATGAAGATGGAGAAGGAGTTTGTATTTACTAAGCTGAAGTATAAAAAAAATAGGGCTTATTAAGCCCTATTAGTAAAATGGTGGTATTCTTCCTCGTTCATTATTACAATATATCTACCTTCAATTCCATATGGGTAGACGTGTGTTGCTCCTCCACAACGTTCCTTTAAGTAGTAAGCCATAAAGCGTACTATAAGCGAATGTACTTTTCTCTTCATAATCTACCTCCAAGACAGCATAAAATAGCATAAATCATCTAGTTTTACCATAAATCATCTAGTTGCTCTGGGCAGCGCCCGCACCCACCACCAACCAATTTTTATCGAAATCGTCATCACTATCCTAAGACAACTCTAGCTCTCTTCTTAGTTATCTTATAAGAATACTCAGCCGCAACCCCATTTTCATTTTTGATTTCGAATCTGATTCCAGAAGATTTGGCTTCAAGTAGGGTAACTGACTTTCCATTTCCAATATTTGATTTTGAAAATTCATTTTCAATTTCTGCCACTAAAGCCTTAGCTATTGCTGGGGCATGGTTTACAGCTTTACCTCTTGTAATGTAGTTCTTCTCAGCCACAAATCCCTCTTCTCTATCTGCGAATTCTGGCTTAGCATGTCCAGCACATTTTACAGAATAGTCAGCATCTGCCATACGAACTATCACACCTTCTACAGAGTTTCTTCCAACCTTGCCTTCGAAAGCCGCAACTCTATTTAGTATCACTTCAGCAGCGTCTAACAGGTCTCTTCTTTGTGAGTCCTTTGAGTTTAACACTCTCTTAGCTCCTTTCTTATATCCAGTTGTAGTCTTCTTGCCGTTCTTTGCGATTACATGTCCATATCCATCATATACAGTTTCTTCTTGGCTTGAAGAGGGTGCGATTGGTTCTTGTTTAAACCCAGCCTCTGCTATGATGTTCATGATAGCTTCCATACCTTGTTCCATTGTTAATACTTGTTTATTATTCATATACAACACGTCCTTTTTAATTATTTTTTATTTACCTTATATATATATTATATCATATTTTAAAAATAAAATCAAATTAAATCTTAAATACTAACCCTCTTCCGGGGAAGAGGCAAGAGCCTCTTCTATCTTAGAAGAAAGAGTCCTTAAAGTATTCATCATAAGTCGTTTTCTCACTAGATTTCTTCCTCTTAATATCCCCAAGAGAAGCATTTAAGAATTCCGCAAACTCTTCTGGAGTCATTATAAGTGGCTTAGTTTTTATCGGATACTTTGGCATTTTACCTGCTTCTATAAAGTCTGCGGGTATACTTTTTGCCTCTTCTACTTTCGTATCTGCCTTTCTATTTAATCTGGCGTCTAAGATTATTAAGTCGTCTACTGAGTAGTTGTCGCAAGCTACATTAGCCTTGGCTATCTTATGTCTCTCTTGTTCTACTTCTTTAGCAGCTTTAGCAGCAATTACCTTGTCTACTTCCTTCTCAACCATAGCCATAATGCCTGCCTTGTCCATTGTCTTTAATAATGAGTTAAAATCGAATTGTACCATGTAAAATACCTCCAAAATGAATGTTTTTTAGTAATTTCCTTACCTTATATATATATTATATCATAAAATTTTATAAAAATCAAATATTTTCGGTGTAATAAGCCCCAAGAACATCAATATTAGTGAAAAATTCTGCGGTTTGGCTGTGTTCCGGTCGGAAAATAACCTTTTTTTAAATATTATATCATATTTTTTGGCGTTTGTCAAGTATTTTCTTTCTATCTAGGTTGCCCTCTAGGGCCCTTGTGCTTAGGGTCGAATTTCGGGAAAAATATGGTGGGAGAAGAGGGTCACTGAATCCACGAAAAAATCGCATATGGGGAGTTTTCCTGGGTTAAACGGTCGCGCGCGACCGGACCAATTATAGCACATCTTGCCGCATTTGTCAACCC
>JAAYNG010000065.1 GCA_012520935.1 Tissierellia bacterium
TAGTAGGTGTACTTATAGCAGTATTCATAGTAAAGAGTTTGCCATTGAAGATATTAAAGATACTAGTAATCTGTGTAATGTTCTACACAGCATACTCATTACTACAAGCAGCTAAGAAAATTGATGCTGGAGAGGCTGCTTAATTAAAAAACATATTATTTAACTTGCTTGTACATGTAAATATTTCAGAGCATAAATAAATTTTTGCCCCCTAATTCTGGACATGGAGTCAGGGGGCTTTACATATTTTATGATATTAAAAAACTTAAAAAATACTGTGTTCATATGACAAAATGAGAGAAAAGCGAAAAAAACAACTTGACACAGGCAAAGATTTTATGTATACTATTGCTTAGGTTTAAAAAAGAATATAGCACGATGAAAAAGATTCGCATTAGTGATAATTTACAGAAAATGGGATTGGATGAGAGCCCTAATTTTAGCAAAATGCGTCCTGCTTTGGAGTGTTTTTGTATTGGTACATTATAGCCTAATGAGATATTCTATTATGAATAATTAGAGTGGTACCGCGTTCCTTCGCCTCTATGAGAGGTGGGGGTTTTTTTATTAATATTTTATGGAGGTTATTATGAGTAAGAACAAAGACAATTTTGTAAAAGAAATTACTAAGATGGAAGATGACTTTGCACAGTGGTATACAGATATAATCACTAAGGCAGACTTGGTAGACTATTCACCAGTTAAGGGTTTTATGGTTATTAAATCTAATGGATACGCACTATGGGAATCTATTCAATCATTTGCAGACCAAAAATTCAAGGAAACAGGACATACAAATTGCTATTTCCCACTCTTAATCCCAGAGAGTTTACTTGACAAGGAAGCAGACCATGTTGAAGGTTTTGCTCCGGAAGTGGCTTGGGTAACTGAAGCAGGTGGAGAAGAACTGGCAGAAAGATTAGCAATAAGACCAACATCAGAAACAATTATATGTTCAATGTACAAAAAATGGTTAAGGTCATACAGGGACCTTCCTTATTTATATAATCAATGGTGTTCAGTTGTAAGATGGGAAAAGTCAACTAGACCTTTCTTAAGGACATCGGAATTCTTATGGCAAGAAGGCCATACCTTGCATGAAACAAAAAAAGAAGCAGAAGAAGAAACTCTTCAAATGCTGGAAATATATAGACAGGTAGCTGAAGACTTGATGGCTATGCCTGTAGTTTGTGGTAAAAAGTCAGAGAGAGAAAAATTTGCAGGTGCAGTGGATACTTATACAATGGAAGCCCTAATGCATGACGGTAAGGCACTACAAGCAGGCACAAGCCATTACTTGGGACAACACTTTTCAACAGCTTTTGACATTACTTATCAAGATAGGGATGGTGGCTTAAGTCACCCTCACCAAACATCATGGGGTATTTCTACCAGATTAATTGGTGGTCTAATTATGGTTCATTCAGACAATAGAGGTTTAGTTCTACCACCAAAGATGGCAACAAAACAAGTTAGAATAATTCCTATCCAACAACACAAGGAAGGTGTAATGGATAAGGTTAATGAAATATATGCTCAATTAAAGAAGACATTGAAGGTAGACATTGATGATACCGACAAGACTCCTGGCTATAAGTTCAATGAAGCTGAAATGCTAGGAATTCCTGTAAGGGTTGAAATTGGACCAAGAGATATTGCAAATAACCAAGCAGTCCTTGTAAGAAGGGACACATTCGAAAAGGAACAAGTTTCACTAGATAAGTTGGAAGATAGACTTCATGAACTGATGGACGAAATTCAAAAGAACCTATTTGACAGGGCAAAGGCCAGAAATGAAGAAAGAACATCAACAGCCCATAATATGGACGAATTCAAGAAGGCATTAGAAGAAAAACCTGGATTTGTAAGGGCTATGCATTGTGGTGACCCTGATTGTGAGTTGGAAATTAAGGATGAAACTTCAGCAACATTAAGGTGCTTCCCATTTGACGATAATGAAAGAATTGCTGACACTTGCATTAACTGTGGTAAAAAAGCTGCTGGCTTAGCTTATTTTGCAAAGGCTTATTAATAAGAAAGAGGAAAAATATGCTTTTATTGTCAAAGTCTGATATTAAGAAAATATTTTCAATGGAAGATGCCATTGGAGCAGTAGAAGGAGCATTTAAGCTTTTCTCAAGTGGAGGAAGTGAAGTACCCTTAAGGACAGTTATTAATAATGAAAAGGCTAATGGCAACTTTCTTTTCATGCCAGCCTATGCAGATAGTCTTGAGGCTTCATCAATAAAGATAGTGAACATATTCCCTGACAATGCAAGTAAGGGATTGCCGACTGCTCCGGCAACTGTAGTTTTGATTGATGGGAAAACTGGTATAATCGAATCAATCATTGATGGGACATACTGTACCCAGTTAAGGACTGGTGCAGCTTCGGGTGTTGCCTTCAAGTATCTGGCAAGGAAGGACTCAGAATATGGGGCACTAATAGGTGTTGGCAGTCAAGCTGAATGCCAGCTTGAAGCTATGATTGTTGCAAATAATCTAAAAGAAGTAAAGGTATATAGCAGGAGATTTGAAAAGACAAAGGCCTTTGTAGAAAAAATGCAGGAAGAACTAGGGTCTTACAAGACTCTTATTACACCGGTGGAAACTTCTGACGAAGCTGTGGAAAATGCAGACGTGATTACCCTAGTAACATCTTCTACATCTCCGGTCTTTGATGCTTCAAAGGTGAAAAATGGAGCTACAATAAGTGCTGTAGGCTCATACCAATACCATATGCAAGAGGTTGACCCGGAAATTTTTAAAAGAACAAGTAAGATATATTTTGATTCAACAGAGGCTGTCTTGTCAGAGTCAGGTGATATATTAAAGCCCTTAGAAGATGGAATTCTTAAAGAGAAGGACTTCACAGGGGAAATTGGACAAGTAATAATGGGAAATCTTGTTGCCAGAGAGTCAGAAGATGAGATAATACTCTTTAAGACAGTTGGTATAGGTACACAAGACCTTGCTACAGCAAAGGCTATATATGACAAGGCTCAGAAGCTAGGCGTTGGAACGGTTTGGAGTTAAATAAGAACAAGAATTAAATCGGCATATTTTTGCCGATTTTTTTGTATTTGTATGCAATTATTTATAGAATCATATAAGTTTTTATGGTAATATTATTTATAGATAAAACTTGTTAGTACTGTGGCTAATTAAAGCTATAAAGAAGGAATAATCCACATGTGTTAACAAGATTGATGGATTGTTTGCTGTAAAATTAATTAAAAAAAGAGAGGATGTTTTTATGAATGAAACGGTTGAGAAACTAATTGCTATCGTAAAAGAAGATTCTAACAAGGCTCTAGGATGTACAGAGCCGGTTGCCATTGCCTATTGTGCCAATACAGCAAGTTCTTATGTAGACAGGTCTAAGATTAAAAAAATTAAGGCTGTGTTAAGTAATAATATATATAAAAACGCAAAGTCAGTGAAAATTCCAAATACAGGCTCTTATGGGATTGAGATTGCACTTGCAGTTGGAAGTTTGGTAGAAAAGTCAGATGAAGCCTTTATGGTCTTTTCCAAAGTAGATGAAGACTTAGTAAGGGAAGCTCAAGAGCTAATAGAAAAGGGAATTGTAGAATCAGAATATATAAAAGAGAGTCCAGATATTTATGTGAATGTAACAATTGAAACAGACAGGGATACTGTAGAAGCTATTTTGATTAATTCCCATACCTATATTGAAAAGGTTACTCTAAATGGTGAAGTAGTTTATCAGGGGACATATAAGAAGGAGGATGTAAAATCAAATTTTGATATAAAAGACCTGTCCTTCAAAAAATTAAGAGAGATAATTGAAGAAACTGACCCGGATAAATTTAAGTTTACACTTTATGGAATTGAAGTCAATATGGAGGCAGCCAACGCAGGCTTAAAGGGGGCAGGGTCAAATCTAGGGAAGACCTTAAATGAATTAAAGAACAAGGGTATCTTGTCAAATAACTTTATTAGTATAGCTAGGATTATGACAGCAGCTGCTGCAGATATGAGAATGGCTGGAGAAAATGCCCCTATTGTGACTAGTGGAGGCAGTGGCAACCAAGGTATAGGTGTAATCTTGCCAATAGCGATAGTTGCAGAAAAAGAAAAGGTAAGTGATGAGAGGTTGGCTAAAGCTCTCTTCTTTGCCCATGCAATCAACAGGTATGTGAAAGAGTATGCAGGTAAACTTTCAGGCATGTGTGGCTGTGCCATCGGGGCAGCGATTGGAGCAACAGCAGGGATAACATGGTTAATAGGTGGAAATGATGAACAAATAGCAGGCGCCTGTTCCAACATCTATTCAAACTTGACAGGTATGATTTGTGATGGAGCAAAAGGGTCTTGTTCAATGAAACTAGCTTCAAGTGCAGAAGAGTCAATTATATCAGCCTACCTTGCCATTAACGGTGTAATTTCCGAAGAAAATGTGGGAATACTTGGAGGAAGTATTGAGGAAACCATTAAGAATATTGGAAAATTATCTCGTGAGGCCTTTGGAAAAATAGATGATTTGATATTGGAAATAATTGAAGAAAGATAATAAATAAAATAGACAGGGTAGATTAATTCAAAGAATTACCTATCCTGTTTATTTTATTTTTACTCAATAAAAAATTATTATTTAAAAATTTGGGTATCATTAATTAATGTAAATTTTGAAATTAAATTTTATTATATAGGAGGATTAATTTATGAAAGGTACAGTAGTTGGTATCTGGATAAACACCTTAGAAAAAATGTATGGTTTAGATGTTAAAAACCAAATCATGAAAAAAGAGGGATGGAACCCAGATAGGATAATAGCACCCTTAGAAGAAATAGAAGACCAAAAGATTTTTTCTCTAGTCAAAGCCTTTGCAACCCATAGTAATATGAAGGTTGAAAACCTATGGGAAAAGATTGGAGAGCAAAATATTGCCTCCTTTCACCAATGGTTCCCTTCTTTCTTTGAAAGTAAGACTTCAATGGGTTTCCTATTGCTTATGGATAAGATTCATACTCAACTAACGAAGATGATACCGGGAGCAACTCCGCCAAGACTTATTCCTGAACTTGTTGACGACCACCATTTTATTATGACATACCGGTCTAAAAGAGGACTGCAACACTACCTGATGGGTCTACTTAAGGGAGTTGGTTTATTTTTTAATGAAAAAATAGATGCCAGGATACTTGAACAGAAAATAGATGGTGGAGTTACAGAAGTTAGAATAATGCTTGAATTTGAAAAGAGTCCTTTTGAAACTAAGAAGTATGCTTTTTCAAAATTCGCTTCCTTTGGAATAATGAAAAAACTACCAACAAAGGCCCTTGTACTGCCAACAATTTTGACTACACTTGCTACCGGACTTATGACAGGTTTTTCAAATATACCATTATTGGCAGTCGTTGCCCTAGTAACATTAGGGTCAGTTTATTTTATGGTCTACTCTTTATCAAAGCCTTTAAGAGACCTTGCACCTGAGATTGACCAAATAAGAGAACTTAAATTTAATCAAAACACAAGGGTTGAAACTGGAGACAATATTGAACTTCTTTATGACAACCTAGCTCAGGGTAAGGAAAGGATAAGGGAGGAAATAACCTACCTAAGGGGGAATTTGGATGACCTTTATTCTTTTTCAGACAAGTTTGCCGGAGTTGCCAAGAGGTTGGGTGATGTATCCGATTCAATCTCCCATTCAGTACAGGAAGTTGCAGAAGGTGCAGGACACCAGGCTGTGGAAACAGAGTCGTCTGTTTCAATACTTTCAGAAAATATTGATAAGCTTAATCAAATAAGTAGAAAGGAGCTTGAAGGGAGGGAACTCCTTGAAGAAGCCGTTGGACAAATTGAGGCATCTTTCTCAGATATGGGGGATGTGAGCAGGGAATTAAACCATGTCAAGGAAGAGTTTGGTGCAGTTAATAAGCAGGGGGTATCACTTGGTGACAAGGTGAGGGATATAATTTCCATAGTAAAGACTGTTGAGGCAATAGCAGAACAAACCAACCTGTTAGCTTTAAATGCTTCCATTGAGGCTGCAAGGGCAGGAGAGGCCGGACGAGGCTTTTCAGTTGTGGCTGAGGAGGTAAGGAATTTGGCGGAGAGTTCAAAAGAGGCAGTTGTTATTATCAATGAGAATTTAAATCAATTTATAGATGGGGTAAACCAGTTGGTAGGTCAGGTGGGAGACCAGTATGATTCTTTGGAAAACGGTGTAAATACAATGAATGAAGTTACAGCCAAGAGTGAGGAGTCAGCTGCTCAAATTACAAGAGTTGCCCAGTCTATCTCTGAAACATCTCAGCAATTATCTGACGAGACAGACCATATAAATAAGGTTTTTGAAAATATGCACACACTGGCAGCTATAGCAGAAGAAAATTCTGCAACATCTCAAGAAATGAGTGCAAATGTAACAGAGTTTTCGTCAGAGCTTCAAACTCTTACAGACAACATAGCAGAATTAGAAAAAGTAGTCTTATTTATAAAAAATGAGCTGAATAGGTTTAATCTATAACAATAGACTTTGGGAATTTGGGCGGTAAATTACCGCCCTGTTTTTTAGAAATTTTTAATGGGAGGGCAGCTATGATAGTTTATACAAATAAAGAATTATTAGATATTAAGTCGCATGATTTATTAGAAAGACCTGCTGTGATTTTGTCAAATCTAGAAAATCAAGAATTGGCTTTAAAGTTCATGGGTATTGAGATAGGGGCTAATATTCAAGATTTTGAAAGTAAACATATTTGCTTTGAATCAAGAAACCAATATGATTATATATCAATTCTTATTCCAAGTTTTTTTAATTTAAACATGGAGGCAGATTCAGTAGAGTTTTTTATAAATAAGGATTATTTGCTAGTTTTATCGGAAGGCAAAATGATAGATAAATGGGAAAAGACAATAATGTCAAAGATTGACGAGGAAATTTTGCCTGCACAGGTATTGTCATTACTGTTTAACCATATTTTATCCCAAGACCATGATTACTTGGATAATTTAGAAGATGAGATTGAACATTTAGAGGAGAAGGTGACTCAAAAAAAGCCAAAAAATTACACAGCTACAATAATCCATATAAGAAAAAGGATACTTCCAATGAAGAGGTACTTTGAGTCCATATATGACTTATTAGAAGAAATGGAGGAAAATCAAAATAATATTTTCACCAAAGACCAACTAAAACTATTTCATTCTAATAAAAATAAAGCAAACAGACTATTTAATAATGTATTAAGCTTAAGAGATTATCTAACACAGGTGCGAGAGGCTTATCAGAACCAGTTGGATATAAGCTTAAACGATACCATGAGTTTTTTTACAGTAATAACATCTATATTCTTACCATTAACACTGATAGCGGGTTGGTATGGAATGAATCTTCGAATGCCGGAATTCGCCAGAGAAATAGCCTATCCTGTTGTAATAGCCGTAAGCTTAGCTTATGTTGTAGTAAGTCTAACTTATTGTAAGAAAAAGGATGGTTTTAATTTGTAAAATATTTTCTTTATGATAGAATATATAGACAGGAGTAAAGAATACAGAGAAAGGGATGGTTATTGGATGAAGAAGAAATTATTATTTTTACTTATTGTTTAACTCGTTGGAGTTAATAAGGTTTCAGCAGAAACTGCAATACTTACCGACCAGAGGCTAGCAGTAAACGGTGAACTTACACCACTTATACCTTATACAATAAACGGGACTACTTATTATAAGTTAAGAGATATCGCCGTAGCCTTAGGGAATACAAACAAGGCCTTTGATGTAGCTTACGATGAAAGTACAAGGAGTGTTTTTATTATACAAGGAAGGTCAGAAGCTTATATTGATTATAACAACATTCAAAAAACTGCCAAGGCAGTAAATAGTACCCAACCACTTTATTTTCGTGTAAATAATTATTATGATATTCCAATAGGCTTTGAAGCATATAAAATTAATGGATATAATTATTTTAGCCTAAGGGACTTGGGAGATAGTTTGGGTTTTTATGTGGGATATGATAGTGCAAGTCGAACAGTTTTAGTCGATACAAACCGTTCTGCAGAATTTAATCAAAATCAGCTTGAAAGAAAAAAAGAGATTATGATTAAATTTGGGACCTCCTTAGTAGGCAAAGTGTCCTATGAAGATGTAGATTGTTCTCAATTTGTAGGTGCAATTATAGACTATGCAGGAATAAATTTGCAAGTTCCGCCTTGGACTTGGACAATTGGAAGTTCTCCAGCCCTGGAAGAAATTCCAATGTCAGAATTAAAGAGAGGGGATATTTTGAACCGGTCAGACAGACCCAACCAGCATGTGATGATTTATATAGGAAATGGCCAGATATTGGAGTCAGTTCCAAAGCTTGGAGTGCGAATTGGAAAGTTAAGGACAGAAGGTTATACAGCATATAGGTTTATTTCATATTAAAACTTTTCTGTATTGTTTAAATAATATGTTTGGGTAAGGCTCTGCGGGCTCTGGATTGCCATGCTAGGCTCGCAATGACGATAAGGATTATGGTTGTCAAAGAACTTGCAGTGCATTTTAATTTAAAAAGTAGATATTAAATTTTATACGATTAATTCAAGGAGGTATTTATATGAAGGTACTATTTGTAAACGGAAGCAGCCATATTGAAGGGACAACTATGCAGGCTATAAACGAGATGATAAAAATATTTGACGAAGAAAATATTGAAACAGATGTAGTCCAGCTTGGGAAAAACCCAATAGCTGACTGCCTTCAATGCGGGGCATGCAGCAAGACCGGCAAGTGCATAATAGATGATGGGGTCAATGAATTTTTAGACAAGGCAGTGGAAGCAGACGGTTTTGTCTTTGCAACTCCAACCTACTATGCCCATCCTAGCGGAAGAATCTTATCCTTTTTAAACAGGGTCTTTTATAGCAATGGAGAGGCGAGGAATGCTTTTAGATTTAAAGTTGGAGCAGCGGTGGCAGTTTGCAGGAGGGGCGGGGCAAGTGCAACTCTTGATGTAATTAACAAGTATTTCGGTATTTCACAAATGCCAATTGCAGGTTCAACCTATTGGAACATGGCACATGGACTTGTTGCAGAGGATGCTCAAGACGATAAGGAAGGTATGCAGACCATGAGGAACTTGGCAAGGAATATGACATGGATGATGAGGTGTTTTGAAGCAGGAAAGAAAAACGGAATTCCTTACCCTGCCACTGAGTCAGATGCAGTGACAAATTTTGTTAGGTAATAAAGTGAATTTTTTAAAGCAAAAACAAAAATGATAAAAGGTGATATGCCCCCTGTCGAGAAGACAGGGGGCATATCAATTTAACTTATGTGGTAGTTTCTCTATACATCTCTCCATCTAAAAAGAACAAGTCCCATTTCCGCAGGCTGCACAGTCTGAACAAGACCCACTTGTCAAGTCTTGTAAATTATTCATAATAGATTCTTCCTCTATAATCTTGCTTAAAGCATTTACAAAAACATCCTTGGGTTGACCGCCAGAAATAGAATACTTATCATTAACTACAAAGAAGGGCACACTGGAGATTCCAATTTGCCTTGCGGTGTTTTCGTCATTCCTCACATCTTTCAAATAAGCCTCCTTGTCGTCAAGAACTTTTTTTGACTCTTCCTTATCCAAACCGGCCTTTGCAGCAATTTCCAACAAGCTATCCTTATCACTAATCAGCCTTCCTTCTTCGAAATAACCAGAGAAAAGACCGGCAGCTAAGTCTAAGTCCTTACCATATTTTTTTGCATGCTTCATTAACCTATGGGCATCCAGGGTATTAGTATACTTCATATTATCGTAATCATAATTTAAACCCATTTCCTTTGCCCTAATAGCCACTTGTTCATTGGACAATTTAGCCTCTTCCAAGGGCATACCATATTTCTTCGCAAGAACTTCATGTATTGTGTCGCCTGTATAGCCCGGGTAGTTTGGGTCTAACTCAAAACTTTTAAAAGTTATTTCAACTTTGCCCTTTAAAGACAAGTCTTCAATGGCGGACCTTAGGCCTTGCTCACCTATATAACAGAAAGGACAAACAAAATCTGACCAAATATCAATCTTCATAAATTACCTCCTAGCAAATTTTGTATATTACGGATATTATATATACTCTAAAAAGAAAAGTTTAAACATAATACCCGAGGACGAAATAGATTGAAAAAACCAGATATGCCTACAGCACGTATATAAACTACTCAGAATACATTACCTAATAGATGGCTTGTCATTACTTAGGGCTAAGCTTATAAATAGTGTCAATAATTATTATTTTGAAAGGCTTTTCCTTAATTGAAGGCTTGGGTCGGACCTAGTGGGTCTTTGATTGCTAGATGATTTTCGGTTTTCTCTTTAGCATTTTCTATATTGTATTAAAGGAAAAATTTTGGTATAATTTGGTCACTGTTTAGTTTTAATAATTTAGTGATGAAAGGAAGGATTAAAATGAAAGGTAAGAGATTTTTAGCTTTTGTTATTTTCTTTACTATTATTTTTATTTTAGTTATGCCGGTATCTGCCAACAAGGCAATTACTGCCTACTTAGACAATGAACAAATCAAGTTTGATACAGTTGGTCATACTACCGGGAACAAGACTTATGAATGTGAAGGTGCTGTTATTTCTTTAGATACTTGTGAAAACTTCAAGATAGAGAATTGTAATTTGTTTGGATGTGGCTCTGAGGGGCTATATGCAAAAATTCAAAGGATATCTCTATAGATAAGTCCAAGATATATGAGTGCACCTATACCGGTATTTGGTTGAGCTATTCTTCTGCTATTGTTAACAACACAGAATTTTTTAATTCTAACCATTTTAGTGGCTTTGTAAGGGTTGACAATTCGAATTTAAAGATGGAGAAATGTAATATCCATAAAATAGTATCTGAAGGTACAGGCTTTATTGAAAGCATGGATTTTGGTAGTAAAGCTTCATTGTTAAGTTTTAAGGACTGCAAGTTTAAAGATAATGAATTCTTTAAGCTAACTAGTATAGAAACAGAAAATATTGTCTTTGATAATTGTATATTTGAAGCTAATAAAGGAGACATGGGGAACTATAATATAGAAGAGACACCTAATTAATTTTACTAACACCAAGTAGTTGAACTTCGAATATATTGAAGAGGGAGAGGGTACAATGAAAGGCAAAATTAGAATTATATGTATTATATTTATGTTAAGTCTGCTATTTGCCTGTGGAGGGAAGGAGCAGACTGATAATCAAGTAGAAAGGGAAGAACTTGTATCAAAGGAGGTTGAATCGGAGGAACAGGAGTCTGAAGAGGCAAAAGAAGTGACCTATGTTAAGGATGCTGACTTTTCAACAAAGTGGGCTTCTTTTCCGGAGATTACTGATGCAATTCATGGAGATGATGTAAAGAGGATTAATGGTGAAATTAAGGATTTGGCTGATAAGTATCTGAAGCTCTATGAGGATACTGGCTTGTTTGAGGATACAAGGACTGTAGAATACAAGACCGGAACAGTGGATGACATCCTGTCAATATCTATTTATTATCCTGACCCAAATACCGGAGGCTGGGCTTATAAGACATACGCCTTGAATATTAAGGATGGAAGGCTTGTTACCTTAGAAGATATAGTAAAACTTGCAGGATTAGAGGATTCTGACCTGGAAGTGGCTGTTTCTGACTATGCACTTGCCTTTTATGGAAGGATTCTTAAAATGGACCCATCAGATGAAAACCCAATGCCTAGCCAATATCAAGCTGAGGTCCTCAAGACTTTTAAGGATGATTTTTCTAGCTTAAATTTTTTCTATGACGGTAAGGGGCTTGAAATTTATCCTAGACTGTATATACCATCGGAGCCATTTGAACCGTTTGAACATTCAGTGAGGGTGGGTAAGGACAGGGTTAAAAACCTGGTAGATTCTTCCGGCTATGGTGACCTCTTACTTAGGATGACAAACCCTAGCAAGGACCTTTTCAGTGGTCAGCCGGACTACATTTTCAAGATGGAGGAAGGGGCAGGGGACCAAATTGTATTCGTTGCAAATACAGATGATATATTTTTCAGTGTAAACAATTATGAATTTGCTGATGATATCCTTAGTAATGTTGGAAGTCTTGAGACCATAGAATTAAAAAAGGGAGAGTCTGTACTAATAAACACTACTGTTCCTGAGGGGATTCCGAACTTGGGTGTCAGTGCTAAAAAGGCTAACTTATCCCTTGAAGATGTTTTCTCATACAATGGGATGTATGGTGACTTGGAAGTTGAGTATATGCCTGCCAATGATGAGTACATCATAGATGAGAACAGCGATTTATACGATATGGCAGTGGGGAAAATTTTTGGGGAAATAGACTTTGAAGATGAGGCAGATAAAATATGGTATTCTATATCAACAGCACTTTCCGGTTTGTTTGCCGATGACCCTTACTTTGACAGCTTATTCGATGACCAAGGTTATTTTACTGTTTTCTCAAACAAGCTAGACCTTGTTTTCAGAACTATGTATCCGGAGCTAGAAGAGCTGCCAAGTCTTGAAGATACTTCTTTTAATGAGTACAAGGCAATGTATTATGATGGGTCGGATGATACTTATAAGTTTACCCTTACCTATTCTCCAATTATTGAGTATTGGATCTATGGGACAAAGTCTAAGGAGTTTTCTCAATTTGCTGAAGGAGATGACCGGGCTTTGATTACAGACAGTATTCAAATCCAGCTTTTTAACAATGAAACGGAAGAGTATAGCATATATGAGCTAGACTTGAAATTGAATCCTAATCCTGGCGAATTCGACTATTATTATAGTCTTGGAGATGTAAAGAAGATTAAATGATAGGTATAAGCTCTCAGGGTGACTTGGGAGCTTTTATATATTTTTTTTGAGTTTAGAGAGGTGTTTCATATGATGAAGAAAGGAATTATTATTATGGCAATTTTTTCATTCTTAGCCGGGATATTGGGATGTAATCCTGATGAACCTATTAATGATTCAAGCTACACTGGAGGTAGGATAGACAATACAGACCATAATGCTCCAAGGGAGATTAAGTCAAAGGACCTTGTCGGGGTTGATATGTACTTTTTTTTAGAGGATGGATATGCCTTAGACCAAGACAATTATTTTGAATTTAAGATTAAAAAAAATGAAAAGGGGGAATTTGTCTTAACTGAGAGAAACAGGGAGGGTTTTAGCCTTATAGTTTCTGACGAAGTATTAAAAGAGACCCAGAAGTTGATAGAAAAACATGAGCTGGCAAAGAATAATGGCTATGACAATACAGGAGTAGCCCTACCACCTGAATACGGACCATGTAAGTTTGAAGCTTATTATGCTTCCGGGGAAAGGATATTTTATAGGGCTGACAACAATCCTTATATTGCTCAGTGGGCAAGTGACTTTAAAAATTATTTTATGGGTGTTTTTAAAGAGGCTGGCTTTGAGGTTCAACTTCCGACAGAGGCTTTTGAGCTTAAGGATTTCAGGCTAGAGTTTAGTAGGAAAGATGTTGTTTATGAATTTAATGCTTATAATGATAAGGCAAGTATAATGGGAACGAAATTTTATACGGATGGTAGTAATAAGCTATTAGTGAACAAAGAGACTGAATGGAATGAGGACTTGTTTGCAGGTCTGAAGGAGATTATTGACAAGTATGACTTGGAAAATCTAAAGGATGAGGTTGATGGATCAATCTTTAGTGATGGGGAAGAAGTGCCAGATTTTGCAAATGTTTTAATTGTATATAAGAATGATAGGCGGGTTGATTTAAATTGGCAATTTCCTCCAGAGAACTGGTTAGAAATTCGTGAAGAGCTATATAGTTATTTGGAAGAGGCCTTTGGAGGTTTTTAAGGGGATGAAAGTTACAACAGTAATAGAGCAGACTTCAAAATACAAACATAGGATTGAATACCGACCAGAAAGTAATTCTTTTGTGGAAAGTGAATATATTTCTTTAATGTACGATAGAAAAGTAAAATACCCATATGGTTGGATAAAGGAATCAGGAACACCTCCCGACAAACACCTTGATATTTATATCATGACTAACAAAGACTTTGAACTTGGCGAGGAAGTTAAAGTAGAAATCATTGGTCTTTATTATAGACTTGATAGCGACCACAAGTTTCTTGGAGTATTAGGTGATAGAGGGTTTAGAGATTACAAAGAGCTTGAGGTAAAGGAAAAGGAAGATTTGAACAGAATATATAATGGGAAGCATGAAGGAGAAGCCTGGTTTGGAAGGGAAAAGGCTGAGGAGGTCCTTAGGGAATATTTTATGGAGCATAACAATGATATACTATAATGATGGCAATATTCTTGTTAGGGAAATGGAATATGAAGATGTGGCAAAGCTTGTGTTTGAGGAAGTTGCTCAGGGCTGGAGAAATCAAACTGCGGACAAGTACCTTATTAGGCTTGCTGACATGAGAGACAAAAAGTCCCTTGCTTTAGTTGCCTTGTACAAGGGAGACTTGTCTGGCTATATAAATATTTATTTTGAGTATGAAAGGCAGGGTGGACTATCCTACCCGAGCATTGTAGACTTTGGAACACTTATTAAATATAGGAACAAGGGTATCGGTACAAGGTTAATGGATGTAGCTGAAGGAATTGCCTTTGAGATTAGTGATAGGCTTTATTTACATGTTGGTCTTTATGAGGACTATGGACCTGCCCAAAGGATGTATGCTAAGAGGGGCTATCTTCCTGATGGTCATGGTCTTTATTATGATGGTGAGATTGCCATACCATATGAAGTCTATCCTAATAATGATGATCTTTCTTTAAAGCTCTATAAGGAAAAAAATGCTGGTAAGTGATATATACTTACTTATATGGGTAAAATAATCCTAGTAAGGGAGGAATTAATATGAGTAATGTAAAGACTTATGAGAATGATGAAATTATAGTTTATTGGGATGACTCTATTTGTCAGCATGCCGGTGAATGTGTAAAGGGATGTCCTAGTGTTTTTAATCCTGAAAGAAGACCTTGGATAGTTTTAGAAAACGACAATGTAGAAAATATTGTAAAAACAATTGACAAGTGTCCTTCTAAGGCATTGTCTTACAAGATGAAATAGGAAGTTGAGGTTGATTAAATGCTTAATATAGTTTTTGAAAAAGACAATAAGAGGGCTGCAGCCTATGATGATGGTAAATTAATTGGTGAGTGTACTTATTCTCAAGGGAGCGATTTCTGGATTATAGACCATACGGAAGTGTCTGAAGATTATGGTGGACAAGGGATTGCAAGGAAGTTAGTTGATAAGGTTGTTGAGGCTGCTAGGGAAAAGGGACTGAAGATTATCCCCCTTTGTCCTTATGCAAAGAAGGTATTCACTGAAAATTCTGAATATGCAGATGTTTGGAAAAAGTAAAGATTTATTTTATTAGTTTATGGATTAGGCGGAGTTTTTCCGCCTAAAATATTTTTAACTAATGGAGTTATCTTATGCAAAAAGATTTAACAAAGGGCAATATTGGAAAGACCCTTGTAATTTTTAGTTTACCGATGATTGGCGGCAATATTTTACAACAGGCATATAACATAGCTGATACCTTAATAGTTGGAAGAACTATAGGTTCAGGAGCCCTGTCAGCAGTAGGCTCCTCTTATACACTTATGGTTTTTTTGACTTCTATAATAATTGGTCTTACTATGGGGGCAGGTGTTGTCTTTGCCCAACTTTATGGAGCAGGCAAGGCAGATGATTTAAAAAGAGGGATGGTTAACTCTTTTTTCTTCATGCTTATATTGTCCCTTGTCATTAATGTAATTTCTTTTATACTATTGGAAGACATAATCGTCTTATTGAATATAGCACCAGAAGTTGTTGAATACACAAGGATATATCTGAGTATTATATTTCTTGGAATTATCCCAACCTATATAACTAATTACTTTTCATCTATCCTTAGGAGTGTGGGTAACTCTGTTATCCCTTTGGTATTTCTAGCTATTTCTGCAATAATTAATATTGTATTAGATTTAGTTTTTATTATAGTCTTCCATATGGGTGTTGCGGGGGCAGCTTGGGCAACCTTGATAGCTCAAATTTTTTCTGCATTTGGCACTACAATATATTTTATAGTAAAGGAAAAAAACCTTTACCCAGAGAAAAAACATTTTGTATTGGACTTAAAACTATTAAGGTTTATAATTTCAAATTCAGTCTTAACATCAGTCCAACAGTCTATAATGAACTTTGGAATTTTAATGGTGCAAGGACTTGTCAACAGCTTTGGTGTCATGGTGAGTGCTGCCTTTGCCATTGTGGTTAAGATAGATGCCTTTGCCTACTTTCCAGCCCAAGACTTTGGAAATGCCTTCTCGATTTTTATCGCCCAAAACTTTGGTGCAAAAAAGAAGGAGAGGATTGGGTCAGGCTACAGGCAGGCTATGACCATATCTATTGCATTTTGTATTATAGCTTCCATTTTAGTCAATGTTTTTGCTGTGGATTTAATTAGTCTATTTATAGACCCTTCTGAAAAGGAAATTATTTCCATAGGAGTGCAATATTTAAGAATTGAAGGAAGCTTTTATATCGGTATTGGAATACTATTCTTATTATATGGCTTGTATAGGGGTTTGGCTAGGCCGATGATGTCAGTTATTCTAACTGTAATTTCTCTTGGTACAAGGGTTGCTCTAGCTTATTTCCTTGCAGGCTTTCCTCCTATTGGTGTCCTAGGAATTTGGTGGGCAATACCTATAGGCTGGTTCTTGGCAGACTTGACTGGCATATTATATTATGAAAAGAAGATAAAAGATACTTTGCTTTAACGATTAAGCTAGTGTCAAGTTTTATATGTAAACTCTCGTAAAAGCAATTCATAATGAAAATAAACAATAAATAGTGGTATAATAGTATCTATAGAAACAAAAGATTAGAGGTGATTATTGTGGTTAGACTAAGAAGAACCTTCTAAATAGAAGGTTAATATAGCCTTCTATAATATTAATTTATTAATAAAACTTAGGAGGATATATAATGAAAAAATTTATAAAAAAGAATTTCAAAAGCTTATTTTTAGCTTTAAGTTTTGTTGTTATTGGATCTATACTTGCTGTAAGTTAAAGGTAGCCTTTTAGATTATGCACTAGCTGGGGAGCTTGAGAACACTATAAGGTATGGTTTTACCTTAGGTATTTTAATACTTGGAGAAAT
This sequence comes from Tissierellia bacterium, assembly GCA_012520935.1. GTDB lineage: Bacteria > Bacillota > Clostridia > Tissierellales > Peptoniphilaceae > JAAYNG01. The sequence continues at coordinate 17,137 of JAAYNG010000065.1, forward strand.
AGGGGCATACTTTATCTATGATATGAATTCTAGCAAATTTATTGTTAAGTCAATTGAACAAGTGAAGAACAATTTTTTTGAAAGTTTGCTGGAGCGAAGTTATCCTAAATATTTAGAAAAAAAGCAAGGCGATTATTTAGCTATTTACACAAACGAAATAAAAATAATAATTAAAGACTTTGAAGAATCCAATAGCTGTGTTGCGAGGAAAGATTATGACAATAAGCAAATAAGGAACATATCAAGAAGTTTATCAGCCTTACTGTCATATTTCTCACATTTTGTTATTTTAGTTTATGCAGGAATATTAGTATATAGAGGGGACTTTTCAGCTGGAGATTTTTTTGTAGCCATAGGCATGATTGACCAATTGTCCTATCCTATTATTTCTCTGTCTCCATTAATTCAAAATTTGATATCAGTCAAACCAGTTTCCAATGACTTGTTGAATTTTATTAACACATCAGAATCAACTTCTTTGATGGTGGAGGAACACACAGGGGGCTGTCAAAAAATTGAGTTTAATGATGTTTCTTTTGCATATGATGGGTCAGAGGTGGTAATAGATGGTTTTTCCTGTACCTTTCATCATGGCGGGAAATATTTAATTAGGGGAATTAGTGGTTCAGGTAAAACGACAAGTATGAATTTATTGCTTGGTTACTTCACTCCTAATAGTGGCAATGTGAAAATTGATGATGTGGAAGTTAATCAGATAGCCAATTTAAATCAATTAATTACCATTATGAGACAGGATGCCATATTGTTCGAAGACAGTTTAAGAAATAATATTACAATGTATCAAGATATTCCTGATGAAAAAATCATTGAAGTGCTTAGGGAAGTTGGACTTGAAAAGTATGCTAATTATAATAGTTTAGACATGCCTGTAAATGAATCAGGAACTAATTTGTCAGGAGGAGAAAAAAGAAGAGTAACTTTGGCGAGGTCTATTATTAGAGAAAGTCCAATTCTAATCTTGGATGAGCCACTAGCAAACTTAGATGAAAAGAATATGAAATCAATTACAGAATACTTGATGACTTTGGAAGACAAAATATTGATAATTATTTCTCATCAATTTGATTCTTCTTGGCAGGATAAACTTACAGGGGTAGTAGAGTTTTAGAAAATTTACTAGAGGGCAACTTTAATAGTTGTCCTCTTTTTTCAACTTTTTTTTATTTAGTTATTGACATATGCCAACAACTCATGTATTATAAATATAAATGTCATATGTCAGAAACTGAATGGAGGTGAAAAGAATGGA
>JAAYNG010000066.1 GCA_012520935.1 Tissierellia bacterium
AACAAGTATATCCTCGGATGTTCCAAAAACCTCCCTACGATACTCCTAATCTCTATATTTTTAGTATCCGGAAGTCCAGGCAGAATACAAGAAATCCCCCTAATAATTAAGGTTATCTTAACACCTGCCCTTGAAGCCTCTACAAGCTTCTGAATAAAGTCCAAGTCTGTAAGCGAGTTCATCTTAAAAATTAGCCTTCCCTCTTCTCCTTTAGATATCTCGTCATCAATTAATTTCATCAATTTCGGCTTGAAGCTTGAAGGAGATTGCAATAAATGCTTGTATCTGCCATCAACATTACCTGTTGCAAGGTTTCTGAAGAAGTCGGAGGCATCGTTGCCAATTTCTTTGTCAGAAGTTATCAAGCTCAGGTCAGTATATTGCTTGGAAGTGGACTCGTTATAATTACCGGTTCCAACCTGTGTAATATACTTGACCTCCTGACCGTCCTTATAGGTTATCAAACAGCACTTGGAGTGGACCTTGTACTTTTCAATCCCGTAAATTATATTTGCCCCCGAGTCAAAAAGTATGTCTGAATAGTTAATATTGTTTTGTTCATCAAACCTCGCCCGAAGTTCCATAAAGGCAGTGACATCAACACCGTTTTCAGCGGCCTTGCATAGGTACTTAACAAGCTTAGAGTTCTTAGCCAGCCTGTAAATTGTTATCTTTATTGAAATTACTCTCGGGTCATCGGCTGCCTCCTTTATCAGGTCCAAAAAGGCCTTCATGTCATCAAAAGGATAGGAAAGCATAATGTCTTGGGACTCTATCAACTTCATCATGGACCCATTTATACCGCCGACATATGCCTCATATGGTGTGAACGGGTTAAATAATATCTTGGCTTTAATAGCCGTTGGGACTTCATCCAAGAGCGAAAAAACATACTTCATCCTCATGGGAGCAGTTGTTACAAAGGAATTAATAGGGTCCAAGTCCAACTTGTCTGTAAGAAAAGACAGGAGGTTTAGACTAAGTTCACTGTTGCTCTCAAGCCTTACCGTTTGCTGTCTTGTCCTCCTCTTCAAGACCCCCTTCATGTAGTCTCTGAAGTTATCAAACTCATCTATAATATCATCATCTTCACTTAAGTCGAAATTTCTTGTCACATTAATTATAGCCTTGGCTGAAACCCTCCCCTTTGGAAAGAGGTCGTCAGCAAATTCTAAAAGAATCTTTTCTGTAAGTATATATGAAAATTCATCGCTTGGCAGGACTATATAAGGGGCAAAGTCGGTCCTTATGGGCACAATGGCATAGACCTTATCATCATCTTCCACCAGCTCTAAAATTACATGGAGTTTGTCGTTCTCGATAAAAGGAAAAGGATGGGACTGGTTGATTATCTGTGGAGATAGGAGTGGCTTGAATTCATCATTATAAACCTTCTTTATGTGCTTGTACTGTTTTTCACTCAAGTCTTCCACCTTTAGTGAATGGATTCCATGAGTTTTTAATTCCTCAGTCACCTTGTCATATAGTGTGTCCTTTTTCTTATACATGTCAGGTAGCATCTTCATAATTGCATAGAGCTGTTCGTTGGCTGTCATCCCTGTCTTGTTGTCCCTGTATTCCTTCTTCAAGACGGAAATATCAGTCAAAGACCCGACACGGACCATGAAGAATTCTGTTAGGTTGCTGGTAAAAATACTTATGAACTTTAACTTTTCATAGGCCTCAACCTCTTCTCTGTCCGCCTCTTCCAAGACCCTCTCGTTAAACCGCAACCAAGATAATTCCCTATTCTGCGTAAAAGGAAAACTAGTCTTTTCCACCTTTCTCCCTCCTCAATTTATCTAATAAAAACCCCTCTCTAATACCAAAGCTTGAAACTAAAACCTCTTCCGAAGAAAAATGTTCCATTACTGTCCTTAAAGTTGCAACACCACCGGAGATTGTATGAATCCTCTCCGGCACAACCTGTAAAATAACCTTTATAACTTCCTTGTCCCTCTTCCTAATCCCCCTTAGTAAGTACTTTACATTCTCATAGGTAAATCTTTTTGTATTATCAGAAAGACCCAGCTCATAAATGATGTTACCGGCAGCCCTTATTGTTCCACCAATACCAATCAGCTTTTTGGACTTGACATCACCATCATAGGCTTCAACAAGCTTCCTTTCAATTAAGTCCCGCATCTTCTTTATTTCTTCTTCTGTCGGTAAAATTTCCGATGAAAACTTTGAATAAAGGGACAGGGACCCCTCATCTAAGTTTAAAAAACCTTTAGGCTTGCCATCTTCAAACCTTACAATTTCCACAGAGCCGCCGCCAATGTCAACAGTTATACCCTTGTCCTTCCTCAATTCATTGCTGATACCCTGAAAGCCAAAAGTAGCCTCCATCTCCTGACCAATGACCTCTATCTCAATATCCAGTTTCTTTTTTATATAGTCAATAACATCCTTTTGGTTAGAAATATTTCTTAAAGAAGCCGTAGCAAAGGCATATAACCTCTCAGTCTTCAGTAGTTCATAAATCTTTAGGAGGTTTCCTAAAACCATCTCCAGCTTCTTAATCCCTCTCTTCGATAATTCTCCATTTTCCACATAAGACCTTAAGCCTGCAACACTTTTCTTGCTGAAGATGTCCTCAAGCCTCCCGTCTGCTATCCTGTATATATTCAGCCTAATTGTGTTCGCCCCAATATCTATTACTCCACATGTGTTCATAAATTCCTCCTCATATATCTTATATTTTCTTTGTTAAATTTACCTGTAATCAATGTTAAATTTGTGTAAGCTATGATGTAATTATAGCATATTTTCTAACACGATAATAGATTAATGTTATTATTAACTTGTAAATTCTATTTAATTTAATAATAGTATTTTTACTTATCCCTTGCAATTAAAATAGCAAGCTATTATAATAATGCTATAAATTTAATAAGTAATTCAAACTCCGCAGCAAATATTAACCTGTCATTGCAAGGGTCCTGAAGCAATCATTATCTAAGTATATTTCAGCCCTCTTGATTGCCTTGTCGCTTAACTCCTCGCAGTGACAAAATCTGAAATTTGAATAAGTAAGATAAGGGTGAAAAATATGCAGGAAATATTCAAGCATGATGATAATATATTTTATAGGTTATTCAACGAAACAGACCGTTATGTTTCTGTCCTTGACACTGACATGACTATCTTAGAGATGAATCAAGCCATGATGAGCCTAATAGGTTGTGAATATACCAATACAATTAAAGATATGCCTTATTGGGAGTTACCCATGTGGAGGCATTCTCCAGAAATACA
>JAAYNG010000067.1 GCA_012520935.1 Tissierellia bacterium
ACTTGTAAGGCTAAAGGATTATTATGACTTCTATCCGATATTTCCATCTTTAATTAATGAAGGAAGTGAATCTTGGGACTATGATAATATAAACTTTATGGACTATTTTAAAATACCTGTTATGGACGATGAATATCTGACACTTTATAATGGCAAGGGGAGTTATTATTTTGAAAGCTTTGGATTAGAAGAGGATATGAGCGTGTATAATCTGAATAGCCAAAGCCTTTCCATAGGCCCTTATACTTATTTTACCTTCAATACTTATAGGAAGGATGGGAAAAGGGTTGACACCAGCTACATTAAAGACGGTTATGGAATTTATAAGGCTAAGACTGTGTATTATTCATCTATAGGAGATTCAAAGAAAGGTGAAAACAATGGGATAGAAATGATTTTTCCTATTGACCCAAAGGCAAGTCTTTTAAGGCTCACAAAGACAGAGGATGAGAAAAGACTGGTCTTATTTACCGGGGAAGAGGAAGGGACTAATCTTTACTTGATAGATATAGAAAATGGTAAACTATTACAAAAGCTACTAATAACAGATAAGCTTCCTTCAGGCCCTTCGATTTCTAAGTTTAAAGACATTTATCTGGTCAAGGAAGATAAGGAAAGGTCAAGCTTGCTTGTAATGGGCGAGGACGGTCTTTACAAGCTGGAGGGTGTATTCCCTGTTGAAAGTATAAGTCCTTTAGATGAGGGACTTGCATACAAGGACGGCCTCCTTGCCTTTATTAAGTATGAGAAGGATAATTGGAAGGATGAAGAGGAAAGTCCAATACAAAATGATATCTATTCCAGATTAATCATTGCCAACAGAGATGAAGTTTTGTATGAAGGAAAATTAAAAACCGATATAGACAAGCTTAATGATTTTAAAAAATATTATAGTAATATCCTATATGAATTGAAATGGAGGGATTGAGATGAAGAAGAAGGACTTATACCCTCCAGGACTTGATATAAGTAGGCTTGAGGGTTATTTTATTATATCTATAATCTGTGCAATCCTATTTAGTTTCTTATTCATCAGTGAATGTAATGAGGTCGAAAAGGCTATGAAGATGTCCTATGACTTTGATTACTTTGTATTAAAAGATTTCAAGACTATGGTCTTTCCTTATATGTGGGGCTTTGTGTTGATAGTAATCTTTTCTATCTTTCTAATACCAAATTTTTACGGTTATTTTTCTAAGGGGTCTATGAGTGTATACACTATGAAGAGATTGAAAAATCCTATGGAAATTCATAGAAGAGCTTTATTTTACCCAGTTATGTTTATACTAATTACAAGTGCAATAGGTCTGCTTGCCTTGAAGGGATACCACAATATATACCTTGACCTTGCAGAAAAAATTGCCAGAATGGGAGGTTAAAAAATGATTGAGATAAAGAATTTAAGTAAGTCTTATGGGGATGTCCTTGCCTTGAACAAGGTAAACTTAGAAATTCCAAGAGGACAGATAGTTGGTCTTTTTGGGGAAAATGGAGCAGGCAAGACTAGCTTAATGAAGTGTATTCTTGGCTTTATGAAATATGATGGTGTTATTACTTTAGACGGTGAAAAGGTTGGCAGGAGGAATATAGAAAAAATTTCCTTCGCCACCAGTGAGCACTCTTTTTTCTCCCAACTAACAGGGGAGGACCATAAGGACTTTTACAAGGACCATTTTGAGACTTTTAAGGAAAAACGCTTTGATACCCTGATGGACTTCTTTGACCTTCCTAGAAATAAAAAAATAGCTTCCTTTTCAACAGGTGGCAAAAACCAGTTTGAAGTTGTCCTTTCTCTATCACAAGGGGCATACTTTATCTTGATGGATGAACCTTTTGCCGGGAATGATATCTTTAATCGGGAGGACTTTTATAAGGTCTTGCTGGGAGTTTTGGAGCCTAATGAGACAATTCTTTTGTCAACCCACTTGATTGAAGAAGTTTCTGACTTTATTGAAAGGGCAATACTGCTTCATAAGGGGGAAATAATTGGGGATATTTTCCTTGAAGGACTTGATGAAGAGGGTTTAAGTTTAATGGATTTAATTAAAGATAAGTATAATTATAGGGGGGATAGGGTCAAGGAAATATTAGAAGAAAGAGATACGGTTTTTAGTTGACAAAGTATAGGATATCAAGTAATATATTCTTATAGATTTGAAAATTATAAAAATGAATAAGAGAAAGGGGATGCTTATGAAAAAGAAATGTGCAATGAACATAGTTATTGCTTCAGCAGTAAGGACACCAATTGGAAACTTTGGAGGAACATTAAAGGATGTATCTGCAGTTGATCTTGGAGTTGTAGCAGTTAAAGAAGCTTTGAAAAGAGCTAAAGTTACACCTGAAATGGTTGATGAAGTTATTTTTGGTAATGTTTTACAGGCAGGTCTTGGACAAAATGTAGCCAGACAGGTTTCTGTCAAGTCAGGAATTCCGTATGAGGTTCCTTCTTTCACAGTTAACAAGGTTTGTGGGTCCGGCCTAAAATCTATCCACCTTGCATACCAATCAATCATGGCCTATGATGACCACGAAATCGTGGTTTGCGGAGGAACAGAGAACATGAGCCAAGCTCCTTACCTATTGCAAAATGCAAGATGGGGTCAAAGAATGGGAGATGGAAAGTTAGTTGACGAAATGATTACTGACGGTCTTTGGGACGCATTTAATGACTACCATATGGGTGTTACTGCTGAAAATGTTGCAGAACTTTACAAGATATCAAGAGAAGAACAAGATGAATTTGCTCTTGCTAGTCAAAATAAGGCAGAGGCTGCAATTAAGGCTGGTAAATTTAAAGATGAGATCGTTCCAGTGGAAATTCCACAAAGAAAGGGCGACCCAATAGTTTTTGATACTGATGAATACCCAAGATTTGGAGCAACTATTGAATCACTTCAAAAATTAAGACCAGCTTTCAAGAAAGATGGAACAGTTACAGCAGGAAATGCTTCAGGAATAAATGACGGAGCAGCCGCTTTTGTTGTTATGACAGAAGAAAAGGCTGAAGAACTAGGAATAGAACCTCTTGGATATATCCTTACATTTGGTCAAATGGGTGTAAAACCGGAAATTATGGGAACAGGACCAATTCCTGCTTCAAAACAAGCATTAAAGAATGCCGGTTGGACTGTTGACGACCTTGAATTAATTGAAGCTAATGAGGCTTTTGCAGCTCAAGCTATTGCTGTTGCAAGAGACTTAAAGTTTAATCCTGAAATAGTAAATGTAAATGGTGGAGCTATTGCTCTAGGCCATCCAATAGGATGCTCAGGCTCAAGAGTACTGGTAACTTTACTACATGAAATGAAGAGAAGGGATGTGCACAAGGGATTGGCTACACTATGTATTGGTGGCGGTCAAGGAATAGCTCTTTGTGTAGAAAGATAATTTAAGTAAATATTAAAGAAAATATAGGTGGCATTTAATTAGCTGCCTATATTTTTGTTATTTTTTATGCTCTATTAATTTTTCTTCAAACCATTGATTAATACCATTCTCAAATTAAAGTTTCTAATCAACCGTCACCTAAGAGCCTAGCCTGGCGATCCAGTTTTATTTATTCATCTTTGGTTAATATAAATCATCTGGATTACTTGGTCGCTGTCGGTCTTCTCATGACACTTTTGGATGTTTTTAAATGAGTTTAGTATAAGGTACTAAAAGTAATTTTTGAGCATTATACCGAGTCTAATTTTCAAAGGGCATAATTATAAAAAATAAGAGCCATTGAGAAGTTATATACTGGATCAAAATATTTAACCTATTTTATTAATATCACTATTTAGTTAAATTAATCTCTTTCATATTTCTTTATTTTATGCCATTATATTTATAATATTAAAATCTTTTATACAAAATAATGAAAAATTGTATACAAAATCAAAAACTTGTGATATGATAATATCACTTTAATAAATAAAAGGAGGAGGAAGAATGAACAAAAAGGATGTACCTGTAAGGATTGCGATTATACCGGTAATATTTTTGGTAATCACACTCGCTTACGCTATTTTAGTATTGGAGGCGGACCCACACATTCCGCTATTCACATCAGCCCTATTCACCTGCTTAATAGCAATTGTCTTTTTAAAGGATGAATATTATGATCTTGAAAAGGGCATGATTGACACAATCCAAATGGCGATGCAGGCAAACATTATACTTATGATTATAGGTATGGTAATTGGTACTTGGATATTATCAGGTATTGTACCTACTATGATCTACTACGGACTTAAGATTATATCTCCGTCAGTCTTCTTATTGACAGCACTTATTATGTGTTCTATTGTTTCTCTTGCTACCGGTTCTTCATGGACTACTGCAGGGACAATAGGTATTGCGCTGATAGGTATTGGAACACCTATGGGGATTCCTGTACCGGTAATAGCAGGTGCGGTTATATCAGGAGC
>JAAYNG010000068.1 GCA_012520935.1 Tissierellia bacterium
AAAAAAACAGTAAACCTTTTTTGATTTACTGCTCATAAGTTAGTTTATTATTAAGTTGTTAGTCAGACAAACTGGGATTTAACGTTCTTGCACTATTTTCCCGCTCATGTATTCTATATCTATCTCATACATTTGTACCGCCTTTCCTGTATGAGAAATCTCTTTATCCACCATACCTTCATTGGGGTAATATTTCATTGCAAATTTCTTTAATAATTCCATAGCAATTTCTGTATCTTCAACCAAGTGACAACGCCCAAATAAAACTACACTTTGGACAAATGGTGCCCATGATTCTTCTTTCACTATTTCATTCCCAATCACAGTAAAGCATACTTTCTCGCAGCTTTTAATTGCATCTACTTTATGACCTGTTCGTGAACCGTGAAAATAAATCTTCTGTTTCTCTTCATCATATAAATAGTTTATTGGTATTGCATATGGGTAATCATCATCCCCGTTGACAGACATCACTCCTCTTCTAGCATTTTGAAGAAGTGTTTTTGACTCTTCATAACCTATTTCATTCTTCTTATTACGTATTGTTCTAAACACATTAACCCTCCAAACTCAAGTTTATCTAACTGTATTATTTCCAATATTATACCATTTTTAAGGCATTTTTTCAACTGTTATTTTCCTCCTACTTGCTCCCATATCTTTCAATGACCATGGGAGTATTTAAACAATAACCTCCGACTTATAAAATTTTTCCTGAAAATAGACTGCTTCTTCTATTCCTTCAGGGGTGAAAGTCATTCCTTCGAGTGCAACAACCCACTTTTCTTCAAGATCATCAGCCCTCTTAATAATTGCAATCACCCTACCCTCAAAGTCTTTAAGGGGCCTGTTTACTCCTAAAATATAGGCATCCTGTTCTTCCCCGTCCGCTGCCATAATTCCTTCCACATATCCATAATTAAGGGGATAAATATGGTCAGGATATTCCGGGTGGCAAGACCCCATTGGCTGTCCACAATTACCCTTACAAATTTACCAATCATCATTTTCTCCTTAATTTGCTCAGAAGTTTACTTAACCCAATCTTCCTGTAGCTAAGTGGCTTATACTTTTCTATTCCAATTGCGCCGATGACCTTCCCTGTCTTCTTTTCCACAATGGCAAGGGTCTTCTTTTCATTAAATGGCACAGGGACTTGTTTAAGCATCCGGCCTTCCTCTGCCTCCTTTATAACTACAGTCTTGAATTCTCTTCGAAAGTATCCCCTCTTTTACCTTAAAGCCGGCTTGCTTATTAATCTCCATAAACTCATACCCATACTTTTTCATTAAGAACTATGGCTAGGTAAAAATTAGGAGAAATAAATAAAAATTTCTTGACAGACATTTATGGATATGCTAAACTTTCTTTAAGTTAGCATATGCTAACGAATTGAAAGGAGGTTATTTAATGAGTGTTGTAATAATAGGTGGCAATGAGAGAATGGAAAGGCAGTATAAGGAACTTTGTAAAGAATATAAATGTCAAGCAAAGGTGTTCACAAAGATGAGGGGCTGTTTTTATAATAAACTGGGAAGGCCTGACCTCTTGGTTTTATTTACCAACAATATGTCTCACAAGATGGTCAAATCTGCTTTAAATGAAACGAAAGGTCAGGATTTGAAAATAGTAAGATCACATACGGCCTCCATGTCTGCTCTGAAAAACATACTTAATGAACATGTAGGATAGCCATGTACGACAAATTACTTATCAATCATTGTTCACCTACACTTGCAGGTATTAAAACTGGCAATATCTTGAGCTTAAGATATGATACCAAGACATCTTTTAGGGAAGAAATCTCAAAGCTAAATAAGACCTTATTAAAGAAAGGGGTTAGGCTAATACCTCTAAAGTATTCAGAAGGGAGGGTTTTAGTCTATGTATATAGGCCTTCTTCTCTGGCTAAAGACTTGACTGACGAAAAGGCAAGAGAGATTTTAAATAAGATGGGATATGATACATCCAAGGAGAGTTCTTGTCTTATTAAACTAATTAAAAAACTAAAAGAATCAAAGGATTTCCCCCATGAAATTGGACTCTTTTTAGGCTATCCGCCTGAAGATGTAAAAGGCTTTATTTTAAAGAAAAAAGAAAAACATTCAGGATATTGGAAGGTTTATTATAATTTGGAAGAAGCTTTAAAAACATTTGAAAAATTCAACAACTGTTTTAAGACTTATCGAGAAAAATTTGAAACAGGTTTTAGTATTGAAAGGCTAACTGTTTCAACAGAAGGAGGAATTGCATGAATAAGGTAGCGATTGTTTATTGGAGCAGTACAGGTAATACTGAAAAAATGGCAAAGGCGGTATTTGATTCAGTTAAGTCAAAGGGAGGAGAAGTTGAACTCTTTACATCAGGTGAATTTTCTGCTGCTAAAGCAAATGAATTTGACAAGTTTGCCTTGGGCTGTCCTTCCATGGGGAATGAAGTTCTTGAAGAAGGTGAGTTTGACCCAATGTACCAAGAAATAAAGTCCTCCCTAAAGGGGAAAGAAGTAGGCTTATTTGGGTCGTATGGCTGGGGCGATGGCGAATGGATGCGAACTTGGGAAGATGATGCAAGAAGTGCCGGTATAGATATCATAACAGACCCAGTGATAGCTAACTATGAACCTAATGAAGAGGTCTTGAAAAAATTAAAGGTTATGGGAGAACTTTTGGCCGACTAAAGCCAAGTTGCACAAGTTGACTCCTTGCTCTTTACTTCTATGTTCGGTTTCATTCAAATAATAGCCTGTGTTGCTGTGCCCCTGCCTATGCTATTATTCTTGGACAAGACCTTTCTTTTTATTGGAGGGGCTGGAATAATACTTTCAGTAATTGGACCCTTAATATTGCAAGATAATGTAAAAAAAGCTGAGAAAGAAGTAATAGAGTCAACGGAGAGGAACCTATCTGTTCTAAATGACATCCTAGACGGAATTGAAACGATTTTTAACTTTGGACAAAAACATCTCTTTAGAAAGAAATTTAATAGGACAACAGACCTGCTAGCTAAGAATAAGCATAGGTCTGCAAGCCTTGTCGCCTTAAGCTTCCAAAGTTCTAACTTCATATTAAACTTAGTGAGTGGAGTAATTATTGTTGTAGCTGCCTTTATGGTATACCAAGGAAGGCTTGGCATTGGGGACTATGTAGTTTCAATAGGGATTAGCCCTAACCTTATAGGAAATGTCCCCTTTGCCATCCACTATTTACAAAACTTCATTATAGTAGAAGAAAATTTAAAATATATTTATGAAATTAAAGAAACTTACAAGGAAATTCCCCCTCAAAGTGAGGAAATCGGAAGCGTAGAGGAGATAAGTTTTAAAAAGCTTTCTTTTAGGTATCCTGGTAAGGATGAAGATATCCTTTTAAACTTTTCTTATAACTTCAACAAGAAGGGGATTACTGAGATAAGCGGAGAGTCAGGCAGCGGAAAATCAACCCTCTTTAACCTCCTCTTTAATTACTACAAGGCTGACAAGGGAGGAGTCTTGATTAACGGCAAGAAGGTAGAAAAGAATAAAAACCTTAACGAAATTATCACTATTATGAGACAGGATAGCATATTCTTTCCGGGAAGCCTGAAAGATAACATTACCATGTTTGAATATATTTTTGTTATAAGCCACCAGCCACTCTCCTTGCCTGTGGAAGAAAGATTACGCTTGGCTTAATATAGCCGAAAATTGTCTTGTAGCCAAGGTAAAATTTTAAAAAAAGCTTTTTGAGAAAATAAATATTTTAATATTTGAACAAGGAAAGGTGCAGGCAGGTGAAAGTTTATAAGCTGTTTAAGAAGTCATATACGAACAAGAAGCTTTTTTAATCTAAAAGGCTGAGAAATTTATATGGTCTGCTTTCTTGATTCAAAGATTAAAAAATCTTCTATTAAAAATTACCTCTAAGGGTATCTGAGGAGTTTATTTCATCGCCTAACTTATCATATTTTAATAGTTGAAAAATAAAATTGACAATTTATATAACATTTAGTAGACTATAATTAGTCAATAAAATATGACTAATTTTTTTAGAAAGGGAGATGTGTTATGGGTCGTTTGAAAGATAAGGTTGCAGTAGTTACAGGTTCAACGAGTGGTATCGGCTTAGGAACAGCAAAGTTGTTTGCAAGAGAAGGAGCAAAGGTCATTATTTGTGGAAGAACAAAAGAAAAGGGAGAAGCTATTGCTGCTGAAATAAAGGCAAACGGTGGAGAAGCTACTTATCTTTTCTTTGATATGTCAAAACCTGAAACTTTAGATAGCTTATTTAAGGATACAGAAAATATTTATGGAAAAATTGATATACTTATCAATAATGCTTCAAATGTAGGTCTACCGGATGGAGCCGTTAAAGAAGTTACTCTGGAAATGTGGGATAATATTTTTGATACAGACCTTAGAGGGACATTCTATGCAATAAAAAGTGTCCTGCCTTATATGGAAAAGAATGGTGGAGGCTCTATTGTAAATATAGGCTCAATGGCATCATGTGGAGGTGACTTAGGAGCAACTGCATATGCATGTGCAAAAGCAGGGGTAGATATGCTAACTAAAAGTGTTGCTTTACAATATGGTAAGCAGGGAATAAGGTGTAATTGTGTTAGACCGGGACTAATAGTTACTCCACAAAATGAATCCTTTGTTCCACAAGTATTAAAGGATATATTTCTGAATAATATTTGTGTAAATAGGTATGGAGCACCTGAAGATATAGGTTATATGTGCCTCTATCTAGCTTCAAATGAAAGTGATTTTGTATCAGGGCAGGTTGTCACTGTAGATGGAGGAATGAATTCACATGTTCCTACAGTAGGTGAGTTTAGGAAAATGGGTTCAAGAACTTGGTAGTGCAAAACATTAAAATTCTTAATATATAATATTATAGGAAAACTTACTATGACAAAAATAAACTTTGATGACATTATTAATTCTATAACCTTGTTTGAGTATAAAATTTTGAAACCTTTTTATAATCTTTATAATGGTTATTTAACAAGACCACAAGCACAAGTTTTGTCATTAATTTGTGATAATCCGGGGATTTTTTCTAAGGATATATCTATACTTCTAGGTATACCGAAGCAATACTCTTCAAAAATTGTACAGAAACTTGTATCTGAGGAGTTAGTAGTTAATAAACAGGGTTTAAAAGATGGACGAACTCAGCCGCTGTTTCCAACAGAAAAAGGCATATCTCTTCTTAACAATCAGATAAATAAAAGTAATAACTATTTCTACGAAAGACTTCAAAAACTTACAAGCGAGGAATCGGAAGAAATTTTAAATGCTTTTTCTGTTTTGCATAAACTACTGAAAAAGATATGATATATTCAAACTTGCCGTAAAGATGTGAAACATTCTAAATATTTGAATAAATGAAACATAGCCATTCAGGTCAGAGGGATGACAAACCATTCGTAGTTAAAGAGTTCAATAAAAAATGAGGGCATGACTGTAGAATTTTAAAAATTCTTAGCAAGCCTTTGCAGAAATTGCTGGAAAGGCAACTCCCTGTTGCTTTTCCAGCAATTTCAAAATAAGCGATTTTAAATTTTTATAATCCGATTACTTTATCTGCAGTCTGCATTTAGCTTCCAATAACTTATTAGCCTTCAAAAGTCAATATGCTGAATTTCCCGAATGACTTTCCCTTTTTACTAATTACCAAGATATTTAATGGCATAGTCTATTTTGTCTGATTTACACGTACAAAACGCTTCAGCCTTTTAATATTTCATTCTCCAATCTTAAGTCTTCATTTTCTTTTTTCAGTCTTCCAACTTCATCTCCGGCTAATATTGACTTCCTCTCAAAGGCTTTATCTCATCTTTTCTTCAAGATCATCAGTCCTTGTAATAATTGCAATCACTCTACCCTCAAAGTCTTTAAGGGGCCTGTTTACTCCTAAAATATAGGCATCCTGTTCTTCCCCGTCCGCTGCCATAATTCCCTCCACATATCCATAATTAATGGGATAAATATAGTCAGGATAGTCATGGTGGCAAGACCCCATCGGCCTGTCCACAATTACCCTTACAAATTTACCAATCATCATTTTCTCCTTAATTTGCTCAGAAGTTTACTTAGCCCAATCTTCCTGTAGCTAAGTGGCTTATACTTTTCTATTCCAATTGCGCCGATGACCTTCCCTGTCTTCTTTTCCACAATGGCAA
>JAAYNG010000069.1 GCA_012520935.1 Tissierellia bacterium
CTATGTGTTATCATAATTATCTGGCGATTAAATGTATCAGATGTTTTTTTAATAAAGTCTGAAACCCTATTTATATATTCTACTGAAACATGCTTTGCAGGCTCATCTAGTATTAGCAAACCTTCCGAAACAGGTTGTGATGTTTGGATAAAAGCAACTCGTAAAGCTAACCCTACTATGTCTACAACTCCTCCACCTCTTGATGTTGCAGGATCTGTTTTAACATTGTATCCATTATAATCTGTAATGACATAAAAGTCAGCCCTGTTTGACCCAGTGCCTGTATCTGCACCTTTAAACTCTATTTCAAACTTTATATCCTCTTCAAAAATAAATTTTAAACAACCTGAAACTAAATTTTCAATTTGCTTTTTTGCTTGCTCTCTAGTATATTCAGCAGTCTTTTTAAGCAATACAACTACTTTTTCAAGTTTTAAAATTTCTTTTTCTTCATCTTCTATTGATTCATTTAAAGTATTTAATTGAGATATATAAAAATCTTTTTCCTTCATCCTCGCCAAATGTGTTACTCTTTTTTTTATAAACAAGTCTTCTAATTGAGCTATCCTATTGGCGTTATCCATCTTATTCACCTTTCATGGCCTTTTCTGCTTCATCTAAAAGGGAAGATATTTTTGTTTCTAACTCCTTTACAGCTTCTTCCAAGTTTTCTGGCCATATACCCATCTTAATGATTTCATCATTCAATTCCTTTTGTCTCTCTTCTAAGCTGTCAAGTAAGGTCTGAGCCTTTGTCCTCTCAATTTTAGCTTTCTCTAATTTGTCCTTTAAGGCATTTAATTTATCAGAAAAATTCATATTACACCTCTAATTCACTAACAATTTTTTCAACTCTTATATCATCTATCTCACTTAAGCATGTTGGGCATCTTCCACTATTTTTTAACTCTTTAGCGTATATTTTAGCAATATTTTCTACCTCTTTTTTTGTATTAGATATATAAACCCTGCCTTTATCAATTCTTAACGAGTTATTCTTCGACTCATCTAAAAATCTTTTTAGCTTTTCATACCTATCAATTAAAACATTAGTTTCATTTGAAATTTCATTTACATGGTCCAACTTCTTAAGTTTTGCAACAATGCTTTCTTTATTTCTCAAGTCTTCTTCAATCTTTCTTTTATTCTGCAATATGCTTGAAACTTTTACTAATTTATCATTCAAATTAGTAATTTCTTCTAAATCTATTACTTCTAGGAAGGCTAATTTATTAAATGTTTCTTCCTGAGTCTTTTTCTTATTTTTTGTATCATTGACAGATTCAAGAAGTTTAAGCAAGTCTGAATATCTTTTATTCTTTTTATCTAACTCCGTAACAATTTCTTCATTTTGAATTATTACTTGAGACTTTTCCAGTATTTCCTTATTTTCATTAATTTGTTTGGAAATATCTCCTTGTAGTTTTAAATAACTATTAAATGACTGTAATTTAAGTGTAAGACTGTCTAGTTCTTTAATGTATTCTTCGCCTTTTAGAATTTGCTTTAAATTTTCAATTGTTTTTTTAATAGTATCAATAGCATCTTTTGTACTTAAAAAATCTTCTTGGATAGTCTTTAATCTTTCTAATTTTGAAATTAATGATTTTGAAACCTTTATATTTTCTTCTATTTTAAATAAAAGTAATTTTTCATCCTCTAGATAATCAAAATTTGAAATCGTTTCTTGCAGTTCTTCTTTTTTTACAAGAGAGGCATTGATTGCCTGTTTTTTTTGTACAATATCTTTTCTAGTATCTGCAACAGCCTCATCTAAAATATCAATTCCAACTAGTTTACCTATAGCTTGAGCTTTTCCTGCAGGTCCCTCTGATATTAAAAAAGGAGGAGATAATTGATCATGAATGTTATAGCTATCTTTCTCGTTATCTGAAGAAAATCTTAATCCCAAAATATTTGCAACTTTTTTTTTGACATCCCCTTTACTTCCTTGATACTCCTCTTTCTTTCCTGTTAAAGAATCATATATTTCATAAACTGCTCTATTTTTTCTGCTCTTCTTTACATATGAACCATCATACATCGTGATAATAACAGTAGCTTCATCTGCACCAATTCTTATAATAGAATCACCTAAAGGCTCATCAAATAAGACCCAAATAATAGCTCTTATTATAGCTGTCTTCCCACTATCTGATGGACCAACAATAACATTTAAACCTTTTGCAAGTTCAATTGTATTATCCTTATGAGATTGAAAATTTATAAGTCGTATGCTTTTTATATACTTAATTTTTCTCACTCCTCTTTAATTGAACTTTACCTATCCTATCTATAGCTTCCTTCCTAATAGGTTCATCAATATCTTCAGCTTTTGCTATATCGTATAATATCATGTTTATATCAAGCTTTTCAAAGTCTACAGAATTTTCAGCTAAATGTTTAAAATTTTCAAATACTTCTTCTTTAAAAGAAACCTCTCTTATTCTCTTAGTATCAATTACATCTTCACCAGCTTTTGCAGTTTTCAAGAAGTAATCCTTTACTATTATCTTGTCAGTAATATCAATTATTACAACCTTAGGCATTCTCATTAGTTCAAAATTACTAGATGAAAGCCTCGTAAAAGCACCGGGATTAATAAAATACTTCCCATCCTTCTCTAGGGTCCTAAAACCAGCATGATAGTGTCCTAATAAAGTAATGTCAGCCTTGGTGTCAGTAATTTTATCGAGAGATGTATATTCTATTCCTTCAATAAAACTACCATCAATTACAAGCCCATGGACCATATTAATTAAAAATTCAACTTCTTCAGGTTTTTCTTCTATAATATAATTTTGGGGGGACTTATCTATACCATAAAAATAAGATGTTCCCATAACCATTACTTTAGTATAATTATCTTTTAAAATTATAGATTCCCCTTTTTCTATAATATGAATAACATCTACACTATTTAGTAAACCAAGTATTGTCCTAGAAACAGTATTTGGATTTTGAGCAAACATATCATGATTGCCAGTTATCATATAAAAAGGCACCCCATAAGCTTGTATTATTTGAATAAACTCTGTTGCCAATGGAATTGGTATATCAGGTCTTTCAAAAAGATCTCCTCCATGTAAAACATAATCTATTCTCTGTTCTTTTATAATAGAGGAAATCTCTATAAATTTTTCTTTTATTGATTCAACAAAGTTATCTTTCCTACTTTTTGGACTGTCTGGCCTTATATGGGAATCAGTAAAATATAAAAATCTCATTATTCTTTCAAATCTTCATCTGACTCATCGCCTGATTCATCACTTGAAGCTTTTCCTGGAATAGCCGCCTCTTTAATCTTTGCTTCAATTTCTTCCATGATTTTAGGATTTTCTTCAAGAAATGTCTTTGCATTCTCTCTACCTTGACCCATTTTTTCATCTCCATAACTGAACCAAGCACCGGCTTTTTTTACAATGTCTAAGCTCACAGCACCATCTAATATGCTTCCAACCTTAGAAATTCCAGTTCCATACATAATATCAAATTCAGCCGTTTTAAATGGAGGAGCTACCTTGTTTTTAACTACTTTAACCCTAGTTCTATTACCAATTATTTCTTCGCCTTGCTTAATGGCATCTGCTCTTCTAATGTCCATCCTAATTGAGGAATAAAACTTTAATGCTCTTCCTCCTGTTGTAGTTTCAGGATTTCCAAACATTACACCAATCTTTTCTCTAAGTTGATTGATAAAAATTACTGTTGTATTTGTTTTATTAATAGAACCTGCTAACTTTCTTAATGCCTTTGACATGAGTCTTGCTTGTAAACCAATTGTTGTTTCGCCAATCTCACCTTCTATTTCTGCCTTTGGAACTAAGGCTGCAACTGAGTCTACAACAATCAGGTCAATAGCTCCACTCCTAACAAGGGCATCTGCTATTTCCAGTGCCTGCTCTCCTGTATCTGGTTGAGAAATCAAAATATTATCAGTGTCAACCCCTAAATTTTTAGCATAAACTGGGTCTAGAGCATGTTCTGCATCTATAAAAGAACATGTTCCACCAAGTTTTTGTGCTTCCGCTAAAATATGAAGGGATACAGTAGTCTTACCTGAAGACTCTGGTCCATAAATTTCAATAATTCTACCTCTAGGTATGCCTCCTACTCCCAAAGCTATATCTAAGTCAATACAACCGGTTGGTATTACATCCATGGCCGTATTAGCCCTTTCGCCAAGCTTCATTATTGAGCCCTTACCATAAGTCTTTTCAATTTGATTAATTGTAGCCTGTAGTGCTTTTTTCTTGTCTATTAAATCATTTTTTTCCATAAAATCGCCTCCTAAGAAATTATTATATCAGATAGTATATTTTAAAACTACTAATTATTTAAGACCTCCTTATTTTTAATAATATATTCAAGTCCGGAAATCACAGTAAGTATTGTTGAAATATATAAGAAGATTAAATCTAGTCTAAAACCATTTATTCCAAAAGGAAAATTATCAAGTAGCATTAAAATTACTGCAAACATTTGTGTAGCCGTTTTTAATTTACCTGTTTTCCCGGCAGCTATTGCAATATTACTCAAAGATGCCATCATCCTAATACCTGAAACAATAAACTCTCTGGCTATAACAATGGCTAAAATCCATCCGGGAAATACATTTTTTTCAACTAGCAAAATCATTGCTGTAATAACTAACACCTTATCTGCTAATGGGTCCATAAACTTTCCAAAGTTAGTTATCAGATTATACTTTCTAGCTATATATCCATCTAATGTATCAGTTAAAGAAGCAATAAGAAAAATAATTGCAGCTAAAATATTTGTATTTTGAAAATTTGAATAGAAGGCAATAATAAATATAGGAACTAGAAATACTCTAAATACTGTAAGTTTATTTGCTAAGTTCATATTATCCTCCCTATTAAGTCATATTCCAAAGAATCTGTAATTTCTACCTTAACAAAATCACCGACTATTAGTTCATCTTTAGATTCAATATATATTACACCATCAACTTCTTCAGCATCCATATAACTCCTTCCAATATAGTTGCCTTCACCTGCATATTCATCTATTAAAACCCTATAATGTTGTCCAATTTTATTCCTTAGGAGTTTTTCTGAAACCTCTAACTGTTTTTCCATCAAAGAATCTCTTCTGTACCTTTTAACTTCTTCATCTATCTGGTTGGGTAAATTATAGGCAGGAGTATCTTCTTCCCTAGAGTATTCAAATACTCCCAGCTTATCTATTGCTCCCTCGCCTATGAAGTTTATGAGTTCTTCAAAGTCCTTTTCACTTTCTCCTGGAAAACCAACTATAATAGTAGTCCTTATAACTGCTTCTTCAATACTATCTTTTATATTTTTTAATATTTGTCTTATTTTTATACCACTTGTATTTCTATTCATAGCCTTTAAGACCGAATCAGATATATGTTGTAAAGGAATGTCAAAATAAGGCAATATTTTCTTAGAATTTGAAATTACTTCTAACAATTCTTTATCTATTCCATCTGTATACATGTAAAGTATCCTAACCCAAAAATCCCCATTAATCTTATCAATTGACTTCAGAAGATTAGATAAAGACCTCTTGCCATACAAATCAATTCCATAATCTGTTGAATTTTGTGCTATTAGTACAATTTCTCTAGCACCATTTGAAGTTAAGTTTTCAATTTCTTTAACGATATCTTCAATTTTTCTGCTCCTATTTCTTCCTCTAAGCTTTGGAATAATACAATATGAACAGAAGTTATCACATCCTTCAGAAATCTTAACATATTCTATATGTGAAATATCTGTTTTTCGAGTAATTTCCGGAATCTCTGAATTGATATCGCTTTCAGTTATGATTAAATCTTCTTCTTTTAATCTTTCTATTACTTTTTTTATCGAAGATATATTACCCGTACCAACAAAGGCAGAAACCTCTGGAATTTCCTTTGCCAATTCTTCCTTGTACCTTTCTGATAAGCATCCTGCTAAAATAATTTTTTTTACAAGTCCGCCTTTTTGTAACTCAATAACTTCCATAATTGTATCAATAGACTCTTCCTTTGCGCTTTCTATAAAGCCACAGGTATTTATAATTACATAATCTGCATTAATTATATCTTCTGCAATTTCAAATTCATCCTTTAATAATTCCTTCATTATATTAGAATCATAAGTGTTCTTGGAACAACCAAGTGTAATAAAGTAAACTTTCTCCATTTTATTTCTCCAAATAAGTCTTATCAACCAAAACTTTTCTAGGCTTAGACCCATCGCTTTCCGACACTATCCCCATTTCTTCCATTCTTTCTACAATATTTGCAGACCTGTTATAACCAATCTTTAGCCTTCTTTGAATATAAGAAATAGACACTTGCCCCTCTTGAACAGCTATCTCTATAGCCTCTCTTAAAAGTGGTTCCTCCTCAGAACTATTATCTATTTCTGCCTCAATTTCTTCATTTAGTTCTAACATTTCCTCTATGGCATCAACATAGTCAGAATTATTATTAATTTTTACAAAATCAACTATATTTTCAACTTCTTTGTCTGAAACAAAGGCTCCTTGAACTCTTACAGGTTTTGACAGAAAGGATGGATAGAATAACATATCTCCCTTTCCTAAAAGTTTTTCAGCACCTGCACCATCTAAAATAGTCCTTGAATCTATCTGCGATGACACAGCAAAAGAAATCCTTGATGGAATATTAGCCTTAATGATTCCAGTTATAACATCTACCGAAGGTCTTTGAGTTGCTATAATCAAATATAAACCTGCCGCCCTAGCCATTTGTGCCAACCTACAAATTGAATTTTCAACTTCTTTAGCTGCAACCATCATTAAATCTGCCAACTCGTCAATAATAATTACAATCATTGGAAGTTTTTCAACTTCTTCATCTTCTATATTATTATACGAAGTAACATCTCTTACATTTTTCTCAGCAAAGAGCTTGTACCTGTTTTCCATTTCTTTTACTGCCCAATCAAGAGCCATGGATGCCTTTTTAGCATCAGTGACAACCGGTATTAATAAATGTGGTATACCGTTATAAATATTTAACTCTACAACCTTAGGATCAATAAGCATAAGCTTAACATCCTCAGGACTAGCCTTGTAAAGTATACTTATTAAAATAGTATTTATACAAACCGACTTTCCTGACCCTGTAGCACCAGCAACCAATAAGTGGGGCATTTTATTAAGTTCAGAAATCATTACCCTGCCCTGAACATCCTTGCCTAAAGGTAATGGCAGCTTGGAATCTAATTCTTCAAACTCCTTTGAATCAATTATTTCCCTTAATAAGACCGGAGTTTTAACCTTATTGGGTACTTCAATTCCAACAACAGACTTGCCAGGAATGGGAGCCTCAATTCTTATGTCTTGGGCTGCTAGCGATAAGGCTAAATTGTCAGAAAGAGAAACAATCCTACTAAGTTTTATTCCTTGTGGCGGCTCCAATTCATAACTAGTAATCGTTGGACCAACATTTATACCTACTAGTTTAGTATCTATTTTAAAACTCTTTAATGTTTCTATTATCTTTTGGCCATTTTCTTCTAATATATCTGTGTCGTGACTGGCTTTACTCTTTAAATTTGAAAGAAGTTCAACAGGTGGAAACTTATATTCTTCCCCTTGTACTACTTCATCAAAATCATCATAAAAAATTTCTTTTTCATCAATTAAAGGCTCATCTGACACTAGAAGTGCCTCTTCTGTGGAATCTTTTTCAATTGTTTCCGTATTATTGTCTACTTGATAAATTTCAATAATATCATTTTGACTTTTTTCAATTACAATCTCATCTTCATTGATATCTAAAATTGGCAATTTTACCTTCTTAGTTTTTTCAATCTTCATTCCACTGTCAAAGGAATCAAAATTATCTAAAGTGGGAAGTTTAGCTTTCTCTGTCTTTTCCAGCTCTTCTTTTTCTAATTCCAGTTTTGCCGCTCTTTCTTCCTTTTTAGCAACTATTACCTCTTTTTGACTATCAATTTTTCTTTTAATTCTTAATAATATTTCATTTGCTGTATATTCTGTAAGGACGATAAAAGATGCTATAATAACAAATATCAAAAAAAGATAAGTTCCGGTTTTTCCTAAAAGATTATTTAAAATAAATCCAGGCACAGCACCTATAATACCTCCTCCTGAGAAAGAAGAGGATATTTTAATTGCATTGGAAATCTTTTCAAAAAAATCAAAATTTATCTCATTTTTCATATCAAATATTACTAACAAAGAAATAAATATAAAACCGGTAGTAATATATAATTTATTAAAGTTAGTTTTGCCATCATCAATTAAAGCTATTACTGAATATGCAAGCAATATCAACAGCAATACAATACTGCCTGCTCCAAAAAGAGAAAGAGTCCCCTTTCTAATTAAATCGCCAATTATTCCTAACTCAAAATTTAGTAACGAAAGAAATATAAAAAGAGATAAGACTGCAACAGCAATAGAAATAACTGAACTTCTTATCTTAATTTGGTCTTCTGTCAAATTTTTAGTTTCTTTCTTTTTTTTAGGCATTAAATCACCTACTCATAAATAAAATAATAATACCTACCGCCCAAAGATAGTAAGAAAAATAATGTAACTTATTCTTATTTAAAATACCTACTAAAGCCTTAATTGAAATTATTCCAACAATTGTGGATAAAATAACACCAACAAAAAGTTGTCCATTTATTAATATGTTCACATTACCCTTTACAACATCACCAAATCCAAGTAAAGCTGCCCCTAAAATTGTTGGAATTGCTAGAATAAAAGAATATTCTGTGGCAACTTCATTTTTAAAACCCCTTAATAGTGAAGCAACAATTGTAGAGCCTGACCTAGATATGCCCGGTACTATGGCAAATGCTTGTGCTAAACCTATAAGTATTGCATCTAATACACTTGCCTCCTTTATGGACTTTTCTTCCTTATATCTTTTTGAAGCAATCCACAATAAAAATC
>JAAYNG010000007.1 GCA_012520935.1 Tissierellia bacterium
CAAGGGCTATTTCCATCCACATTTTGAATCTGACAAGCAATTGGTTGAACTTGGTGGTTTTGGAGCTTTAGCCGGGATTTTAGATGTAAGAGACAAGTCAATTCCAGAGTATGAGGAAAGATTAGATATATATGTTAAGCATTTTGCTCATAATGTAAATAAAATTCATAGATTTGGATATGGATTGGACAATTCAACCGGTCTTCAGTTTTTTACCTGCAACTTAGGAACAGATGATAATTTAATAACAGCGGCAAATATTAAGGTAAATCCAGCCTTGGCAAATTTAAATAAAATTGCTGCATCATCTCAACTAGACAAGGAGAATAAAGTAATGGTTGGAGATGGGAAGGTTATAGAAAGAATTGTAAACTTAAGAAATACAATAGAAGATAAGCCAATAATATATGAGAAATATAATGACCCTTCTGTGACAATTACAGTAAGACCTTTTTATAGGGATTATAATAAATTAAAGGAATTGAAGGAGGAATTTTTCAAGCCAGAGGCTAGGTTGACATATAATATAGAAACCGGTATGCATGAGGCAACAGACCCTATAAATGACTTTAAGACAGGCAAAGATCAAGCCCAATATGAGGCAAGATACAAAGAGATATTTGGCGATGACACAGAACTTAAAAATGGAATGAGCATAGATGCTTTTTATAATGACATAATTTTCAGAGTTGGTGTTGAAAGAAGGGAATCTATAGATATTATGGATGCCCAATACAAACTTATGACAAACTTAAACGAAAAGAGAAAAGAGATTTCAGGAGTTTCTTTAGATGAAGAAATGAGTGAGATGATGAGGTTTCAACATGCCTATTCGGCTAATTCAAGGATTTTGAATGCAGTTGATGAAATGATGGACCAAATTGTAAATAGGCTTGGATTAGTTGGCAGATAGGGGGTAAAATTATGAATTTTGGTTTAAATATAGCGGTAACAGGTTTAATGTCAGCTCGAAGGGGTCTTTATACAGTAGGTCACAATGTTGACAATACTGCGACACCCGGATTTTCAAGGCAGACAGTATTTCAAAGGGCAACTGATGCCCAGTTTGTGCCAAGGGATGGTTTTCAGGGGACCGGTACAAATATCTACAATATAGAGAGAATAAGGGATATCTATTTAGACTTTAAGTACAGGGCAGAGAAACCTTCTACAAACGAATGGGAAATAAAGAATAGGAACCTGGACGAAGTACAAAAGACTTTGGCAGAGCCGACAGATGCATCTTTCAGAAAGTATTTGGATGACTTCTACAAGTCTTGGGAAGACTTGACAAAGAATCCGGGGGACATGTCATTCAGGGAGCCTGTAAGGGAAAATGCCAGGGCCTTTGCCAAGCATGTAAACGAAGTGGCTTCTAGGCTTTTGAAACAACAAAAGGATGTTTTGAAAGAGGCCTTTAATGCTGTGGACCAAGTGAATTCTTTGGCTACTCAAATTGCTGACTTGAACAAACAGATTTTCATGTCTGAGACCGACGGAAGGATGGCCAATGACCTAAGGGACAGAAGGGACATGATGATAGATAAGTTGGCAGAATATGTAGATATTAATGCTACAGAAGTTGACATGAAAACTTTGGATGGTAAGGAAGTTAAAGTGATGGATGTTTCTGTAGGTGGGATTAGTTTAGTCAACCATATTTATACATCTGAGATTAAACTGGTTCCTTCAGAAAATGACCCAACTCTCCCATATCCGGGTGGACCGACACTAGATGGACATGAAGCATATGTCCTTAAGTGGTCAAATGATACAGAAGTGGAACTTAGGTCCGGTATGACTAAAGGATTAATGGATTTATATAATGGGAGCGGAGAAAATAATTCCTTTAGAGGAATAAGATTTTACAGAAATAAATTAGACGAGTTTGCTTACGGATATGTCAATGAGTTCAATAGACAACACATAATAGGCTATACTTTAAGAGATTTAGAGAATACAAATCCTAGCAATAAAGGGGAAACAAATATACATTTTTTTGAACCTTTGGCCAATCAACACCAAGCAGCTTTGAATATGAAACTTTCTGATAAAATTGAAGAAAGTATTACCAATATAGCTGCAGCCACTAATGAAGCAGGGGATCCTGAGGATAACGGGAATGCTTTAGCTATTATTAAACAAAGAGAAAATATTAAGTTCTTCACAGGCGGTGTTTCTGAAGGAACTCCGGAGGACTTTATAAAGTCTGTGGTTTCAATAGTTGGTGTTGATAAGCAACAGTCAAACAGGTTCTACAAAACACAAAGTTTATTAGAGCATAATTTAGATAATCAAAGGCAGCAAGTGTCAGGTGTAAGTTTAAATGAAGAGATGGGGGATATGGTTAAATTCCAAAAAGTATACACGGCTGCTGCTAAGATACTTACAACACTTGACCAATTGTTGGATGTAACTGTTAACAGGTTGGGTATGGTCGGAAGGTAATGCTTATTTAAGAGGTATTTGTAAGGGCTATTATTATGTCCACTCAGAAGAAAGGCTATAATAAATTTACGCATACCTTTTTTAGAAGTTTAATTTGGGGTTAATATATATTGGAGGTTTTTTATGAGAGTTACAAATATAATGATGATTAACAATATGAAATATAATGTTAATAATAATATGTCAAGGCTTGAGAGGTTGCAATATGAAACAAGCCAGGGTAAAAAGTTTAGGTATCCGTCTGATGACCCAATAGGGGTTTCAAGGTCACTTAAATTCTATACTGATATAGCCAAGGGGGAGCAACATCTTAAAAATGCCAATGATGCGGTTTCTTGGATGAACACTACAGAAGCAGCCCTTAACGAGCTAAATGCAGTTGTTTTAAGGGCACATGAACTTACTGTTCAGGCTGCTAACGGACCAAATCTTGAAGAGTTGGACAAGATTCAAACTGAAATTATTGAATTGAAAGAATCAATGATTCAAATAGCAAATTCAACTTATTCGGGTAGGAGGCTGTTCTCAGGTTTCCAAACAGATAGGGACTTGATAGACAAGGACGGGAATTACAATATAAATTTAGAAATAGAAGATCCAGCTAAAAGGGAAGTTTTTGAATACAACACAGGAGTGGCAGAGAGGGTTGTTGTAAATACTCTTGGGATGACAGTGTTTGGAACTGTTGGTGCAGGTGGAGTTGATGATCCTATATATGATACAAACGCTGTAAAAGATGAGAAACCATATCTTATTACACTATTTGAAAGCATGTCTACTAATTTGGAAAACAGAGATCAGGGGGAAATTCAAAAAGACATAGGAAGAATAAAAAATGCCTATGATAATGTTTTAAAGGTTACAGCAGAATTTGGTGCTAGGACCAACAGGATGGAACTTACTAAGAATAAGCTAGACGATTCAGTTTTTAACTTGAAATCTCTAATGAGTGATAACGAAAATGTGGACTTGGCAGAAGCCTTCACAAGGCTATTGACTGAAGAAAATGTTTACAGGGCAAGCTTAGGTGTAACAGGCAGGATAATACAACCAAGCCTAATGGATTTCTTAAGATAGGGGTGGGAAGATGAAAGTAGTTACAGATGTTTTTGGAGAAATTGAAGTAAACGATGATGCGGTTATTAAATTCGAATCTGGCATACCGGGCTTCGAAGATCAAAAATCTTTTATAGTAATTGAGGAAGAGGACGAAAATTATCCATTTGTCTGGATGCTTTCCACAGCAGACCCTCATGTTGGATTTATTATGATAGACCCGTTTAAGACATTCTCTGACTATGAGGTGGAACTACCTCAAACAGCAATAGAAAAGTTAAAAATTGAGTCATCGGAAGATGTCACTATTTATACTATAATTAATTTGACAGAAAAGCCTGAAGATTTGACCACAAACCTTCAAGGACCTATTGTAATAAATGGCAGGACAGGTCTTGGCAAACAAGTTATTTTAGATGACGAAAGATATACAACTAAGCATTATGTGTTAAAGAGATAGGAGGTGGCCTTAAAGTGTTAGTCCTTTCAAGGAAGAAAGAAGAAGGAATTATTATCGATGGGGATATCGAAATTAAGGTCATCGACATAGATGATGGAAGGGTCCGCCTAGGGATAGAAGCTCCTAAAGATAAAGAAATATTTAGAACGGAATTATATGACAAGATTCAAAGAGAAAACAAAGATGCTTTGGGAGAAAGAGATAAATTAGACAAGATTAAAGAAGCATTTAAGAAGGAATAGAAGCTCCCACTTGGGAGCTTTTTTATAACTTTTTTTATAGGCCTAGCCATACATATATCGAAATTTTGCAAAGGAGGAATCTAGAGTGAAGAAATTTTTAAATTCTTTTATTATTATAATTTTATTTCTTGCGTCATGCTTCAGTAGTGTACACGCATCATCTATCGGTGTCAACCAGCCAGGGCTCGTAGGAAATGATAATATTGAGTTCTATATTAACGACAAAGGAATGTTTACAATTGGTAGGGTAGGAGATGTTGAAAAAGATATTGATGGCAAGATAGTTAAAAAAACAGTTAAGCCATTGTTATTTAATCACCCAAATCCATATACTTCGCGTACTATGGTCAGGATAAAATCAGAAGATGGATTAAGTTATAGGTATTATTATTTTGAAAGTTCTATTCAAAAAATAGAAGTACTCCCTGAGGAGAAAAAGTCAATAGTTACTGCAAAATTTGAAAATGTGATTATCGAACAAGTATTAAGACTGGTTGGGGAAAAGGATAATGAGAATGCTGTCGAGATAAGGTACAACATTTCATATGAAGGAGAAAAAAAAGATGTTGACATTAGGGTAATACTTGACACTCAATTGGGGGTAAATGACAATATAGCAATTAATGCCAATGGTGAAGAAATACTTAACGAGAGAGAGTACTTAGGAGGGTTAGAAAGTTTTGACTATCAGTATGATCCTAATGACTCTGAAACAAAAGTTGTAACAACATTATATAGGGGTGGTAATGCAAGTCCTTACAAGGTTCAATTTGCAAGATATGGCGATGCGAAGCACAACTGGCAGTATAAAGTTGATGAAAGTAAACTTTTAGCAAGAGAGAGCGCTATTATTTGTTTCTACAACAATGAAAAATCTGACAGTATTGCTATCACGGTTAGTGCAGGGGATTTACAGGCACTTCCGGGTGCATCCACTGAAGATATAGAAATTGAAATCCAACCTTCGTTGATAGAATTAAAAGAGAATAAGACCAGTGAAAAGGGCGGCTATCTTAATAATCCTTTTACTATAAAGCTTATAGTTAAAAACAATGGCTTTGATACTTATGATTTAAACTTAGAATTGGATTCTAAGTTTGAAATTTTAGGAAATGAAGAAGAAGAAAAAAACAAATTAAGTATCGGGAAATTAGGACCAGGAAGTAAGATTGAGAAGGATTATAGGATAAGGACCACTGAAGAGGCAGATAAGGATACTCAGCCGGTAACTACACAAAACTATGTTCGCTTTACAGGTCCGGTGTCCGGAGAAGAAAGTTTTGTCGTATCATTAAGTGGTTTGGAAAGACCAATCTATAATGTAAAATTTTATTCAAACTATGGGACAGAAAATCAAGGCAAGGGCAGGCTATTAAGAAATGAAAGATTACCAAAGGGATACAAATTTAGTATGGAAGACCCGTTAAGGGCAGGCTATATTTTCTTGGGCTGGTTTGATAAGCCAAGTGGGTCGGCAACAGGGTCGACTCCGACCCTGACCCTAAAGCCAGGCTTTGAGCCATTTGAAATACCAAGCGCCATTGAATATTATGCCGGTTGGGCAAAGAGCATTAGGTTTTACATTAACTTAGATGGCAAAACGGCAGAATATACAGATTATAGCGGGAGGACTGTGAAACGCTATAGCAATTTTTATATAGATATTCCGGAGAAGGGTGTATTTTCTGACTATATAAAAGATGTTACCAGTGAAAAAGATAAATTTATAAAATGGGTTGATGAGATTACAGGTACAGATTTTGATCCTAAGGGAAGGGTGGTTGAGGCCAGGAGCTTAAAGGCTGATTGGGAAGCGAAGACTCCTGAAGACATGGCAAAGGTGACCTTTAAAGCCAATGAAGGGACAATAATCTATAATGGGAAGAGCTCACCGGAATTGACTATATCTGTAGATAAGGACAAGCTTTTTGATGATTCCACAGTTAAGGCAGAAAGACCGGGATATAAGTTTACAGGTTGGAATACATTTGATTTTTCGACATCGCCTATTACTGGAGATATTTCTGTTGAAGCAGGCTGGGAGAAAGTTGATACTGTAACAATAACCTTCGTGCTTAATGGTGGCTCTTATAACGGCAATGAGATGGGTTGGACTAAAGAGATTGAAGTGGGGACATTGCTGAAAAGACCTCAAAACCCAACGAGGGGAGGGTATTCATTCGATAATTGGTTTGAGCTTAATCAAACAGAAGCCTTTGAATTTGACCAAGCAGTTATGGAAGACAAGACAATAGTGGCAAGATGGACGCCGAATGTACCAATTATGCAGATGCTTACAAACATTCAACCATATGAAAACCTGGCGACAGGTAATCAATTCCCGATAAGAAGCTTAATGTCAACAGCCAATGACTTTGGACAAAGGACGACCCTTGACCCTGAAAAGATTTGGTCTGTGAAGTTTAATCGAAATATTAGCGACTTAGACCCGACAAGGATACACATATTAGATGGGGACGGGAATGAATTGAAGAGTGGGTCGGTTTCATTAGGGGATGACACGGTATACCTAAAGATGCGGGCACCTTTGGAAGGGAATACCGACTACCATATCTATATTGAAAAGGACTCTGTTTTAGGTGAAGGGAACACCAGCCTAAGCCAAGATGTAATATTTAAATTTAATCTTGAAGAATAATACAATTCCTGCAAGTAATTAATAAAAGAGACTGTAACAAGGTCGAAGTATTTTGGACCTTGGTCTAGTCTCTTTTTTTACATATATCAATCCTGATACTATTCTCAAATTAAAGTTTCTAATCAGCTGTCACCTAAGAGCCTAGCCTGGCTCCAGTTTTATTTATTCATCTTTGGTTAATATAAATCATCTGGATTGCTTCGTCGCTGTCGGTCTTCTCATGACACTGTTGGAAATTTTTAAATGAGTTTAGTATCACTTGGAATATCTTCAAAGAGAAAAA
>JAAYNG010000070.1 GCA_012520935.1 Tissierellia bacterium
AGGTATGGGGCACCGATTGGCGCAATAATAAGAGTGGAGGATGATAAAAAATGAAAGATATGAATTTTTTTGAACCTTATTTAGATAAGCAGAAGGACAAAAATCTAACTCTTAGCCAAGTTTTAATAGTTCTAATGGCGCTAATTTTTCTAGCCTTTGCTATATTTTTAGTCCTTAGACAGTTCCAAATAAGTAATAAAAGGGAATATGTAGACAACTTACAAGAAATTGCTGAAGACCCAACGACCTTAGAAAAGGTAAATGAGGTATTAAAAAAAGAAGAAGAAAAAATTGCCTATTCAGCTTCTATTTCAAAAATAAGAGATTTAGACCAGGCTATTATTGCAAAAGATAGGATAAATGCTGACTTATTTATTAAAGTAACCGAAGCAATGCCAGATTCGATTTTCCTATCTTCAATCCAGTTAAGCGAAACGGGATATACACTCACAGGAATATCAGAAGACAGGTGGGCAATAGCAGAATTTCAAGCTCAACTTGAAAAACTTGATGGGGTATTACAAGTCTTTACTCCAAATATTGCATACAATGATGGATTTTTCAATTTCTCAACCCAGGTAGGCTTTGAGGAAATATTACCAGAGCTTCCAAGTGAAGAAGAAACAACAGACGGAGAAACAACTGATGAAGAAACAACGGATGAAGAAACAATGGACGAAGAAACAACGGATGGAGAAACATCAGAGGAAGAAAAAACAGACATAAAGGTACCAGGGCAGGATGCAGTAGATGAACTCACAAGCGAGCCTGATGCTTTGGAAGAAGAAACTGAGACTGAAACTGAGGAACCTTAGGAGGGGGAAGAATGGAAAAAAAAAATTCACAATGACAAAAAGAGAAAAAACACTATTGGGAATCTTACTTGCCCTTGTTGTTGTAGTTTTAATATATAAGTTTGTATGGATTCCACAGGAAGAAGCTAAGGTAGCCCTCAGTGAAAGAGAGGTTGAATATCAAAGTAAAATTGATGCAAATAATGCTGTTCTTAGCAGAGAAATTGAAATTAATAAAGAGTATGAGAAATTAAAAAGAGAAGAAAGGGAAATATCTTCAAAATATATAAAAGAATTAAATCAACCACAGTTAATCTATAAGATGAATGAATTACTTACAAAGGATAATATTGCCTTTCCTCAATATTCTTTTACTCAACCGGGAACAGAGCCTATTGGAGAATTTGAAGTTAACAACATGACTGTTTCCATGCCATTTGAGGGGACATATGATGGAATGATTGAAACTATGAATGCTTTAAATTCAAACCCTCAAAAGTTGCTTATTGAGAGGATATCAATCAATGGTAATAATGATAGCGAAGGTGTAGTTTCAGGCAATATGAACTTAAAAGTTTACAGTCTGGATGGGATTTTAGCCAATGCTAATGGGAATGCAAATGGTGAAGGTATAGTTCCGGTTGCAAGCAACACAATTACTGGAGATGAAGTTGCACAAGGAACAACTGACCAAACATCTACAACTACACCTGCAAATACAACTACTAATATGAATACAGGAGGAATGCCAACAGTAGATGTTCCAAAATCAACATCAGGAAAGATTCCTTTTGTTCCATTCCAAAGCTTTAAAGATAAACAAGCAGCAGAAGCTGCCGAAACTGAAGGACCTGGAGAAGAAGCTGAAGAGATAAAACCTTTTATAGAAACAACAATAATGGGTTTTGATAGTGGCAATTACTACTTTTTACCTTCTCATGACTTTGTTAAGGGGAATGTAGTTTATAGTAACAGGGCTAAGAGTGGAAAGTCTTTGAGACTTGAATATGATATTATTGCTATTGAAGAGACTAACAGGGCTTATATAGACGCTTCAAAGAATGGTGTTGAACTAAACTTCCCGCCTGATTCAATAGGGCTTTGGGTTTACTCTTATGACTATCAACCAATAACCTTAGGAGTTGAATTCAAGGGACAATTGGGTGAAAAGAGGGAGGTAGCCTTTACAGAGGGGCTGGGCTGGACTGGATGGAAGTATTTAACCCTTTCTCCACCATATGAAGTTGCTTACTATCCTTGTAGCATCGAAAGGTTTTATGTTGATATGCCAAGGGGTAGGGATGGAAAGGGAGTTCTTCTTTTAGATAACTTAGAAACTTTATACACAAGAAATATGAGTGAAGAGGGAGAGGACCTAAGCATACAACCTTATATTTCTTATGTGGTAGAAATAGGCGATACCTTTAAGTCTATTAGTTTTAAAAACTATGGCAGCGAAAGGTATGCAAATGAGATAATGAACTTAAATGAAATGCGTTCAAATGACCAGCTACAACCAGGTAGAGTCATCATTTTGAAGAGGAGGTAGTAGCTTTGAAGAAACTATTAATATTTTTATTATTGATATTACTGATATTCAATTGTACATCAATTACTTTTGCGTCTGTTCAATCTTTTAATGATGGAAAGGCACTTGGAGCTAAAGATTTGGCTGAATTTGGACAATACAGGACAGGAGAATATATTATCAAACATCTTCAATCAATCAATTCAAGCTATTTAAATAATGAAAAGGATGTACAAGACTTTATTAATGGGTATTATGAAGGTTATGGTATTAATCGTCCTGGCACAAGTGGAGATATATATAGTGCAAAGGACATGGGAGCAAGCATAGGTAGGACAGAAGGTAGAATACAGGCGGAAAGTGACTTTCAAAATGACAAGGCAGCCAATTCTGAAAATGGCATTAGATCAAAAGAAGAGCTTATTAGAGAGCATAACCTTTATAGACTGCCCTCCACAAGCAGGGACGAATTTTATTATGCATATGTGGATAGTTTTAAAAATTCATATATAACTAGATATACTGAGTTATTGAAGGATAGTTCAGGTGTTTTTCCTAATACTAATTCTCAAACCTTAGCTCAAAGTTTAGGCAGGCTATATGGTGGAGCAGCAGCAGAAGATGATTATTCAAAAAATTTAACATCAAAATGGGATAGAAATCTACCAAGTTATACGACTTTGGCAAGCCAGCATAACTTAGGAAAACTTACAGCTTCAGAGCAAAGAGCTTTTTATAATTTATTCAAAGATGAGTATAAGAAATCTTACGAAAGTAGATATATGCAATTGTTACAAGGTGAAATAATAGGCGGAAGTGAGGGGGATGCGGGTAGTTTGGGAAGTGCAAAAGGAGCTGAATTAGCGACAGAAAATGCTAAGAAAGCTAAAGAATATGGCAACCCACCAAATAACATAATCCCTCTATCTGATTCAGAAATACTAGCTAAGTATGGAATGTCAAATGTTAAATTAACTTATCAAAGAAGTTTTTTGTTAGCTTTTAAAGATGCTTACAGGAAGATCTATGATCAAGTTTATATAAACACAAAAACTTTGACTCCCGAGGAAATTAGAGAGAGAGAAAAAGAAGACCAACTAAGCAAGCTTACAGAATATGAAAAGGCTATACAAGAAAAAGCTCCTGCTTGGTATTCAAAAGGTGAATCAAGTGGTACAACAGAAGGTGAAATAGCAGGAAAGAAAGATGCCGATGAAGGTTTAAAAAAGGATTGGAGAAGGAAGAGACCTTCAGATTCAACAATTATTTCTAAATATGGTCTTGATAAGGCGGGTTATAATGAAACCAGGGCCTTCTTATTAGGTTATGATAAGGGCTTTGAAAAGGCTTATGAATCAGCCTTTCTAGATAAGATAACAGACCAAACCAATGCTCCAAGAGACAAGGGTGCAGGCGATGGTCAAAGTGCAGGGGAAACTTATGGTGCAATCAGAGCAAGGGCTGACTTCCAAGCAGGAAAGAACCAAGATAATTCTATAAAGATTTCTGACAGCGAAATTATTAGCAGGTATAATCTTTCTAAGACAGATGCAGATTATAGGGAAGGCTTTTTGGAAGGCTTCAAGTCAGCATACAAGGAAAGTTATGATAGTGAATTTACTGCAGCCATGTCAGAAGATGCTACAACAAAGATGAGTCAAGGGGAAGCAGCTGGACAAATTGCAGGTACTGAATTGGGACAAAAAGATGCAACAGCTGATATGATGAAAGGCCAAGCTTATGATCCGGAGAAGAATAAACCAACAGAGAGCTTCCTAATAAAGAGGTATAACCTTGACAAACAAAATACTGTTTATAAGGAAGATTTTATTCGTGCAGCCATGGAAGCCTATGTTATTGCATACGATGACACATACAAGGGCATGTCCATTGAAGAGACTGACAATAAGACTATATCAGAAATGATAGAGCTTGCAGGAGGAACAATTACCACTGACGATGGTAGGATGACAGTAGAAATACCTGGCGGTGTTTTTTACGATAGGACTTTAATGTCTATAGAAACTTTAAATTCTAGTTATCTTACAAATTATGGATTTGTAGAAGCGTCAAAACCATACAAGGTAAGCATATTAAACCCTAATGGCAATTATGATGATACTAGAAAGATTACTATTTCCTTTGAGTATTATGGTAAGCCTAAGAACAACATAGGTGAAACTGAAGCGGGGTTACCAGGAAATGCCTTTAATGCAGGTGTATATAAATTAGAGGGCAACCAATGGAAGTACATTGATTCTAAGATAGTTGGAGATACTGTAGTTGTTGAGGTTAATCCTTCAACACTGACCAATGATGGAAATATTTTTGCTTTAATATTAGATAAATCTCATGTATACCTACATGATATAAGGGGCCATTGGGCGAAAGATGAAGTAAACGCAATGATTAGAAGAGGGGTAATAACTGGTTATCCTGATCAAAGTTTTAAGCCAGACAGACCAATAACTAGAGGGGAATTCTTAGTACTTTTGAGTAGACACTATAATTGGAACTTATCCTCAACTATGGGCTATGGAACTCGATTTACAGACCATGCAAATTTTGGCTTTTATGCAACCTATGTTGACTATGGTGCATCAAACGGATATATAATAGGTTATCCAGATGGTGAATTTAAGGCACATAGGAATATTAGCTATAGGGAAATAGACTGGATTATGCAGAGAATCACTGGAAATCCAAGCTTTACATGGCAGACATATGCTAAGATGATGGTCAATGAAAAGGGTGTAAGGTCAATGAGCTATTCAAATATGAACGGGAAAATTACCAGAGCAGAATTTGCATACATGGTCTACATGATGGATAGATGGAAATATTAAAGAGAAATGGATTTACACTAATTGAAATACT
This sequence comes from Tissierellia bacterium, assembly GCA_012520935.1. GTDB lineage: Bacteria > Bacillota > Clostridia > Tissierellales > Peptoniphilaceae > JAAYNG01. The sequence goes on from JAAYNG010000070.1 coordinate 5,200, forward strand.
GGTTGTTTTAGGACTTGTTGCAATGCTTCTTACTATATCTATTTTTAACCTCTCCTTAATTGGTAAGATTGAGGAGAGGGATATGGTAAGGTTATTGGTTAGAGACTTAGAAAATATTAGGTCAGATGCAATGATTAATAAAAGAGCAACCAGTTTTCAAGCTTTTAATGATAATAATTTTTATACCCTGATTAGGAACAAGGGAGATGTAAGTCAAACAAGTGAAAGTGTATATCTCCCAGAAGACTGGACTTTTAAAGGGTCTTCTACTATAGATTTTGGAAACAAGGGCATTATTTCAAGTACTGTTACCATTGCAATAACTGATGATAAGGGAAAGACTATTTATTTTACAGTTGGTGTTGCAACAGCTAGAATTATTGTAAAGGAAGTTAACAGATGAGGAAGGCATTTACCCTAGTGGAAGTTTTGGTTGCTGCTGCTATAATTTCTATTGTGGGCCTGTCTATCTATAATGGTTTTGGACAGGTAAGTCGGATTAGTAGTAGGACTCATAAGGATTACTCGGCAGGCATGCATATTTTAAATATACAGGAAGACCTAATTGCTTTAAATAACACTAATATAATTAATCCAGAGTTATCTTATTATAATTTAGATGTTGTGGAAATTTTTCAAAGTCTAGCCAATGGAAGTTCTATTTCAAAAAAATTAGAAGCTCCAGAAGGAGAGTATGATATGGCTTTTGAATTGTTGGAAAGCAATGAAAATTATTTTAGGATATCTATATCTATAGATGGTGAAAAAAATATACATAAAAAAATGGAAGTAGTAATTTACTCCATAAAAAACTAATATGAAAAGAAGAGCTTTTACACTTATTGAATTTATTATAGGAATGGCATTGGCGGGATTTTTGTTCTTAGTTATTTATTCTTTTTTTGGCTACTCTTTCATTAGTTCAGAGAAAATATATGATGATGGAGACATTGAAAGTGTTCGATATGCTGCAGAATATATTGCAAATGAAGTAAATCAAGCCGTTGCAGTTTTACCTATAGATACTTTAGTTAGATCAGGAGATGGGAAAAATTATCTAGGATTTGTTATAGTGAGGTATAGTTGGGGAGATATGAGTAGTATTACCACTACTAGAATACTTGGCTATAGGGGTGCTAGAAGGTGGTTTTCTCTTGAAAATATGGTAGACTTAAATGAATATTTGATTTATTCAGTTTATTATCTTGACAACAATACCCTACGGAGAAGTGCTAAAACGATACCAAAGGCAAAGGGCATTAATACTATTAGCTCACTTACAGGCAATAATGCTATCACGGACAATATTGCTTCGATTGAAGGTACTAGTTTTGACCCTAATTTAAATCTTTTGAGAATAAGGTTTACACCATTAATTGGAGGAGAGGAATGCGACAGGAAAAAGATTTCTTTAGACATTTTTGTCAAAGGAGAAGGCATAAACTAAAGGCATCGATTCTTATTAGCACTATCATAATAGCCTGCTTGGCCTTTATTTTGTTGTTTGATTCCTTTGACTTAACTAACAATGACATAGACTACAGCACTGATAGGGACAAGGCCAGTAGGTTGGAAAAAGATATGGAGCTTGATATTGTTAGCAGTATATATAATACAGACTTTAAGAATGAAATATCAAACTTTCTATATGAAAGAATCAATCTTCCCATACAAAATATATACATATTTAATAGAGATTTTCAGTTTGTAAATAAAGATTTTTCTGTAAGCCTGTTGGGGACCAATACAGAAAGACCAGATGAAGCAATTTTGTGTATTGAGAAAAAAGAAGAAAGGGAAGATGTAAAAAGGAAATTTCAATGTTTTTGTAATTTTTATGATAAAAGATACCAAATAGAAAATGGCTTAATTGTAATAGATAATAAGGAAGATAAGTCTTTTTTCATTGATGGAGCTTTGGATGGTATTTATGAGCATGCAAAAACTTTTGATAGGAACATTTTGGACTTATTTTATGCAGAGGAATTAAGATATAAACGGTCTTGTAGCAGGAATTATCAGGTCGAAGTGTATAATGGATGCAAAATACCTTTTGTTACAAATACAAATAAACCAGAACTTATTGTTCTAAATAATATAGACAAGGAAAATAAGATGGATCTTGTCTTTGAAAGGAATGATATACTTTCAGGGGTGAGAGGCTTAATTGCAATAAATGGAGACTTGATAGTTGAGGGCGATACTCGTTTTAATGGTATAATAATTATGAATGGCGGAGATATTATAGTAAAAGAGGGGAGACGACTTATTGTTTCTGGGCTGGTAATATCTACCAAAGAAATTGAAGAGAGTAAAAACCTAAGGATTTATTATAATCATGAGTATTTAATAAAGTATGGTTTGTTGATACCTAATTTTGTAGATATAAATCTTTTCTGTATGAGGAATGGAGGTATTTAAATGCAGGTACATAATTTAATGGAAGATTTGGTTTTGGAAGTTTTTGATAAAACCTTGGAAGGAATTCCGGATGTATGTAATTGTTCAAACCGTAGAAATGATATGTTGGCTATAATATTAAATAATTTAAAGCCAAAATATGTCGCAACAGACAGGGGTTATGTTTTCAGCCGGGCAGAGACCTTGTCATATCAATTTAATACTGACATTACTAAACTTATTACATATGCTGCTGATATTGTGAAAAACAATCCTAGACATGAGTAGGATTATTCTCGTTGGAATGAGTGGAGTTGGAAAAAGTTATTATGGGAATAGGTTGTCCAGCATTTTGTCCCTTCCTTTTTTTGACACAGATGATATTATAGTTTCAAAATTTGGTTCCATTGATAAAATTTTTGATGAGAGTGGAGAGGAGGCCTTTAGAGATATAGAAACTGAAGTCCTTAGAAAAGTTTTGCAAGTAAATGACGGTATAATATCAACTGGTGGAGGCATTGTTGAAAGGGAAGCTAATAGGGAATTATTAAAGAGGGAAAAGGTAGTTTTTTTATATTCCTCTGTTACTTATTTATATAATAACATAGTCAAGGACCATATTAATAGACCTATGCTGGATGATGAGGATTTACTCGGAAGTATTAATAAATTATACAAAAAAAGAAAGTCATCCTATGAAGAGCTTGCCTACAAGTCAATAGATGTTGAAAAAACAAGTGAAGAAGAAGTAATTTTATATTTTAAATCAATAAAAAATATCCTCTGAGCCTGAAAACTTAGAGGATATTATTAATTTATATAATCTTATTCAAGGTCAACTGTTTCAATTTTCCCAGTATCTGTCATTGTCATTGTAGAAACTTTAGAAACAAAAGGAATATCATTTTCTTTTCTGCATTCTACCATGTGATATACCTTAGAAGGGTCCTTATTTTCTTTAAATACATTTTTCATTATTTTTTTAATAGCCCAAGGGTTTTCTGGTTCTTTTAAAGAAATGAAAGCTTTTCCTGGCGATTTAACAGCTGCTTCAATAATTTGTTCAAAGTCGTCAGAACCTGAAGATGGAATTAAAAGATATTCACAGTCTTTGGCAACATCATCAACTTTTTTTACTTGAACAGATGGGAAAGTTCCCTTAGCCACTGCCATAAGGGATGCGAAAAAGTTTCTAGTTCCAGATGAACGGTGCCCTGCAACTATAATATTTTCCTTCTTATTAATGGCATCCTCAAGGAATTGAGCCCAGTCTTCCTTAACAAATTCTTGATCAACAAATTTTTTAATCATAGCATGCATAGTATTACCCCCTATTATTTTTATTCATCTATTTATATACCCAAAGTCTTTAAAAAAAACCAAATTTTACAAATAAAGTTCAATTGCCCTTTTCATATATTCAATATTTTTATTTTCCATACAATCCCTCATAATTTATAATAAGGCTAGAATTGCATTTCTTACAGAAACATTAGCCTTTACTCGCCTTCGTATCTCATCAATCATAAGTATATTATTTTGAAAGTCAATATTTTCGTCTATAGCTTGAAATAAATCGACTGAGTCTTGGTCAAAAATTTTACTTTTATCAATATTATACACTGAAAGGTCCCTTAAAAAAAAGCTCAAGACACTGGCAAAGATTTCAAAGTTATTATTTTTTTCAAAATAATCTGCTATTTCCAAAAGAGCAACCCCATCGCCATTCAGATAATTTACATACCTTTCCAATAAGCTTCTTTTTTCATCAAAAAATCCCTCTGTAGCTAAAATATTTGAAGAAGATATATGGTCGCCACTTGTGAAGTAATATAGATAAGTAAGCTTATTAGAGTCAATTTCATATTCCTTTAATTTAGCGTGAAAATCATTTAGAGATGCCGGTTGAACTTTTATCTCAGAAACTCTGGATAAAATCGTAGGAAGTATCTTATCTTTGTTTTCAGATAAGAGTATAAATACAGTCTTGGCTTGAGGCTCTTCAAGTACCTTTAAAAGTATATTTTGAGCAAGTGGTGCAAAGGCATCAAATTCTTCTATAATATAGATTTTTCTATCAGTTTCAAAGGGAGCTTCATATGAAGAACTTACAATTTCCCTAGCATCTTCAACCTTATATTTGCCATTCTCAGGCTTGAACATTAAAACATCAGGATGGCTTTCGCTTTCAATCCTATCCTCAAGCCTTGAAAAATTCCCCAATGAAAGAATTGCATTTGCAAAATTCTTCGCAAATGCAACTGTTTGACCACTCTTTCCGCTTATAAGATAAGAATTTAAAATCCTAGCATCTTTAAAAAACTTTTCATTAATATTACATAAAATATCCATTAATACCTAAACATTTCATTCATTTTGACCACAAAAACAATAGCCCCATGTTCGTCACCTTCAAGGGGGTGCTCGCTCTTACAAATTTTCTCTATGGATTTAATAGTTTCGTCTACATTGGAATCTTCTACTCCCATTAGAAGTGTTGTACTCTTTTTCTCTCTAAAGCCCCCCATAGATGCCAGCTTTGTAATTGAAACACCTTTGGCTGAAAGAGAGTCATGAATTTGCACTTCATAATGGGCATTAATAATTGCAATAATTAGTTTCATAATATCACCTAGAACCTGTAGAATCCTTCTACATCAACTACAAAAACAGTTGCACCGCCAATTTTTACATCAATGGGGTAGGGTACATAACCGTCCCCCGGCAGGGACATAGGAATCATAGAAGTTGTAATTTCACGGGTCTTACCGTTTTCGTCTATCAGCCTTAAGACATCATCTAAATGGTCTTCGTCAATACCAATTAATAGTGTTGTATTCCCTGATCTAAGGAAACCTCCAGTAGTTGAAAGCTTTGTAGTTCTGTATTTTTTCTCCATTAAGTCTGCAAGCAATGATGGAGCATCTTCATCTTGAATAATACAAATAACAAGTTTCATCTAATCACCTCCAAATTTTTAAGTGCTCCTATTATTTTATGGAAGATTGCATCTTCACTCAATTCTGCATCAATAGAAACCACTCTTTCAGGAAAAAGCTTGATGGCTTCATTATAACCATCATATACCCTATTATGAAAAGAAATACTCTCTTCTTCTAACCTGTCTAATTTTTTTTGTTCTTTTTTTCTTTCTATAGCTTTAGCAGGGGAGAGGTCAAGGAAAATAGTAAGGTCTGGCAAAATATCCCCAAAGGCCAGTTTGTTTATTTCAAAGACCCTTTCAATTCCAACCTCTCTTCCGGAGCCTTGGTAGGCCAAGGAAGAGAATAAAAACCTGTCAGATATTACTAACAAACCCTCTTCCAAGGCAGGTTTAATTTTTTTCTCAACCAGTTCAGCCCGGCAGGCAGCATATAGATACACTTCTGCTTCCTTTGACATAGGCTCGTGAAGTATAATCTCTCTTACTTTTTCTCCAAGCTTAGTTCCGCCGGGCTCTCTAGTCATTATATACTTTATTTTTTCTTTTTTCAAATATTCATCCAGTTTTTTTATCTGTGTTGATTTTCCTGAGCCATCTGGACCTTCAAGGACAATTAGGTGTCCTTTTCTATTAATCATTCCACTACCACCAACTGGTCGTCTTTTTCTCCCATCATTCCAACTATTGTAATTTCATTTTCTTGCAAGAATACAATTTCTTCATATAACTCTTTAGTTATTACTTCACCTGGTACTATTAGTGGGACTCCCGGTGGGTAAGGAATTATTGATGTTGCAGAAATTCTACCCACCGAATCTTTCAGATAAACGAGTTCCTTTTTCCCCATATAGGAGTCAGAGATTGGACGAACATTATTAGGCTCATCAAGGTTAACTTCAACATTTGCAATTTCTTCTACTATATTTCTCTTTGAAAGCTCATTAGCAGCATCCACTAGCCTATCATAGTCTTCCTCGTCATTCATTAGGGAAGAAAGGGCAAGGGCATAATAGTAGTCAGTCATTTCCAAGCGGATGTTAAAGTCTTTATAAAGTAGCTTCTTAAGTGTTGTACCCTTCATGTTTTTGATTTTAAATAACATCTTTGTATTATCTTTAGCCATGATTGTTTTGTCTTCCGGGTCACCGGTAAAGCAAAAGACCTTGTCAATATTATTTAATCTTTCAATTGTTTTATTACACAAGGCAATATTTTTTTCCAATCTTTCCTTAGCTTCATCTGTATCCATATAAGCCGCAGCCATTTCACATGAAGTAGTTAAAAGATAGGAAGGAGATGTTGTAATATATAATTGGAACCTGTCCATTAATTTATTCAAGTCAATCCTATCTGTACCCACATGTATATAAGAAGTAGATGTTAAGCTGGGTAGAGTTTTATGGACACTTTGTATGACAATATCAGCACCGCAAGATAGGGCAGATGGTGGTAAGTTTTTAGAAAATCCCATATGTGGCCCGTGAGCCTCGTCAACCATCAGAACCTTACCATGTGCATGGACTATTTTTGCAATCTCAGGCAGGTTGGAAACAACACCATAGTAGTTAGGATGGGTTATTACAACAGCCTTAGTTTGAGGGTTCTCAGATAAAAGCCTTTCTATTTCTGCAGGGTCAACCCCTGTTAAAACTTTGTATTTTTCGTTATAGTTAGGGAAAACATATATGGGGTCTAATCTATTTAGAATCATTGAATTATAAACTGATTTATGGCAGTTTCTTTGTACGATAACTGTATCACCGGGCTTGGTAATGGCAGACAGGGCAATATAAATCGAACCTGTTGAACCATTAGGACAGTATTGCGTATACTTTGCACCAAAAATCCTTGCAGTTTCTTTTTGGCTTTCAAGAATAATTCCTTCAGGGTCAAGAAGGTTATCCATGCCAAAAGTTTCTGTGGTGTCAATCATTGGGATATAATCTCCCCAGTTAAAGCTAGTGTTTTTGCCCTTATGACCAGGCATATGAAAGGAAACACTATTCTCTTTCATTAAATTTTTTAAAGCATCAAATACTGGAGTTTTCAAAGTCTCCACCTCCCATATCTTATTAAGAGCCTCTAAAGCAATTTAATATAAAATTCGCCCCTAAGCTAATGATTGGAGCGAATCCTATGAAAGAATTGTTTCTCTAAATTAAATATTTGTCTATAAATGTTTAATGAATTAGAGATACTCTATTAATATTCTATCTGTAATTTTACTATATGTCAATCTATTTATCTGGGCAACTATTATATTGAATCAATAACTTTATTTGCAAAAAAAGAAAGCCCAAAGGGCTATTCTTCATCTTCATTTTCATCTTCATCATGGTCTTTCTTTTCAGTAATAACTTCAACTTCGTGAGTTTCTTCTTCAACTTCTTCTTCCTCTTCAATATATGCTGAAGGTTCTTGAAGTATGCAGACAACATCATCAAGGTCTGTAAGAATATCAACCTTACCTTCTTGAGCTATATCTAAGTCTTTCACGAATAATGGAGTTTCAAATGTCATGTCTTCAACACTTACCTCTCCACCATTTGAAGGTATGTCAGCTGGATAACACTCAATATCAACGGTATCCATTACTTGAATTAATATAGAAGGTTGCAATCTTATGCTGTCTCTTCCATGTAAGATAACAGGAACGGTCATCTTAACCTTTTCATCCATATGAAGCTTTTGGAAGTCCACATGTAGTACCAAGTTTTTATAAGGATGTGTTTGGATATCCTTAATAATAGCCGGACATGTTTCTCCACCTACTTTAAGAGTTATTAAAGCGGAAGTGCCTGCTTCCTTATAAACTCTTCTAAACTCTTTAGAATCCACCTGTAAGGATTCAGTTTCTTCACCTCTAGAGTAGAGTACACAAGGTATAATTTCTTCGTTTCTTAACTTACTAACTTTATTTTTACCTTTACCCTCTCTTTTCTGAAGGTTCATTTCAATTGTAGCCATTTAATTCCCACCTCTCTTAACTTACCGAATGATTATACCATAAAGAAAAGTTAAAAGCAATTACTTTTTAAAAGATCCAAAATAATATCTCTAGAATGTCAATACATATGTTACACTTTTTTAAGAAGATCTGCTTAAATATATAATTTTTTAAAAATAATAATTACTTTGCTTTGTCCTCGGCTTTTTATCAGGATGGTTCTTGAGAACCGTACT
>JAAYNG010000071.1 GCA_012520935.1 Tissierellia bacterium
AGTACGGTTCTCAAGAACCATCCTGATAAAAAGCCGAGGACAAAGCAAAGTAATTATTATTTTTAAAAAATTATATATTTAAGCAGATCTTCTTAAAAAAGTGTAACATATGTATTGACATTCTAGAAAAAGTTGAAATACTGTAACAAAAAACATATTGACAAACAAATAAGAATAAGATACAATAATAATATGTTGTTTATTATGATAAAGGAGGAAAGAATCTATGAAAGGCTATGCAATGCTGAAGATTGGTGAAACTGGCTGGATAGAAAAAGAGAGACCTGCTTGCGGTCCCAATGACGCTATAGTTAAACCGCTTGCACTTTCACCATGTACATCAGATATCCATACTGTTTGGGAAGGGGCACTGGGAGACAGGCACAATATGATACTTGGTCATGAAGGTTGTGGGGAAGTTGTTGAGGTTGGTTCAGCGGTAAAAGACTTTAAAAAAGGCGATAGAATTTTGGTTGCAGCCATTACTCCTGACTGGATGTCTGTAGAGGCTCAAGCAGGATACCCAATGCATTCAGGTGGGATGCTTGCCGGTTGGAAATTCTCTAACTTTAAAGATGGTGTATTCGGAGAATACTTCCATGTTAATGATGCTGACGGTAACCTTGCCCATCTACCTTCCAATATTTCGGTAGAAGAAGCTTGTATGTTATCTGATATGGTTCCTACAGGATTCCACGGAGTAGAACTTGCTAATATTAAATTTGGCGAAACAGTTTTAGTAGTAGGTATCGGTCCTGTTGGATTGATGGCTGTTGCTGGAGCAAACTTAAGGGGTGCATCTAGGATTATCGTAGTTGGGTCAAGACCGGGAACAATTGAAGTTGCTAAGAAATATGGTGCTACTGATGCTATTTCTTACAAAGATGGTCCTATAGACCAACAAGTACTTGAAATGACAGGCGGAAAAGGCGTTGATAAGGCTATTATTGCCGGCGGTGGCGTAGATACTTTTGAACCGGTTGTAAAGGTTCTTAAACCGGGTGGAACTATAGGTAATGTTAACTACTTAGGCTCCGGCACATACATTCAAATCCCTAGAGTTGAGTGGGGTGTTGGAATGGGACATAAGACAATAACCGGCGGATTAATGCCGGGCGGGAGGGACAGGTTAGAAAAACTGGCAAGCTTAATCTCCGTAGGTAAATTAGATGTGAGTTTATTGCTTACTCATAGATTCAAAGGTTTTGAAAAGGTTGAAGATGCTCTTTTCTTAATGAAAGACAAGCCAGCTGATTTAATCAAACCGGTTGTTACATTATAATAAAAAGAAGATTTCTTTATAGACAAAAATAAGTAAATAATCTTGCTGCATCGTAGGGGGCGGATATTATCTACCCGTTCATCAAAGGGCTATATTAAGCTTTTTAGGTGTTCGGGGGATGATATCTTACCCCTATATTTGTTGTAGCGGCAATTACGGGGTGGATTATGAAGATATTAATTGTTTCAGGATTTTTAGGGGCCGGGAAGACCTCTTTAATAAAGGCTATGGCAAAAAATACGGGTAGGAAATTTGCAATTATAGAGAATGAATTTTCTGAATTTTCAGTTGATGGCCCATTATTAGAAAGCTTCAGAGATAAGGAGGCCAATATTGAAGACCTTGAAATAACAGAACTTTCCGAAGGATGTATTTGCTGCACGGGAAAGGTTGACTTTCAATCCACTGTAGTCACTGTACAAAATGCAATTAATCCGGATTATCTGGTTGTTGAACCAAGTGGTGTTGCCCATCCTTCTATGATATTGTCAAACTTAAGGCCGATTTTATATGAACAAATAAGGATACTTGCACCGATTACTATTATAGACGCTAATAATTTCAAAAAAGCTCGTAAAGAGTTTATGGAATACTTTGACGACCAACTGAATACAGCAAGGATAGTTATTTTAAGCAAGTCTGAAAACTTAACGGTTGATGAAATTAAGAGGATAAAAGATGATTTGGGAATAGGGGAAGACAAGTTTTTTCCATTGGAACACTATTCAAACTGGACAAGGGAAGATTGGGATAGGCTCTTTAAAGAGGAGCTGGTCTTTGGAGAGGACGACTATCAATATGTTGAAGATGAGGCCGAGAAGGCAAATGAGACTCCAATGTTGAATATGGCCATCAGACCCTTTGGTGTAAAATCTATTGACCATTTAATATACCTGCTCGACCAAATAAATACAGGAGACTATGGGGACATCTACAGGGCAAAGGGTTTTACAGGCAGCGGGGATACAGCTTTAAGATTTGAATATGTTGGCGGGACATATGAGATTACAGGATTCGATACAGAGGAAGAGCCTGTGGCTGTTGTGATAGGGAAGACCTTGAAGAGGAGAAGGCTCAAAGAACTGTTTGATTCGGTGAAATGACAAGGAAAAAAGGAATTTCCCAAAAGGAGACTTGTTATAAAATTGTAGGGGGGGATACCATCCTCCCGAACAACTAAAAAGCTTTAATTATAGCCTTTTAGATGAACGGGTGGTTGATAACCGCCCCTACTAGGATTAGCAAAGTATATAAAATTTTAACTTTTGGACCAGCCTTTTTCTTATCTAAAT
>JAAYNG010000072.1 GCA_012520935.1 Tissierellia bacterium
ACATCTTTTAGTTTTAAGAATTTTATGATATTATTAGATTGCACTTGTAATCCCTCCTTTATGTTTATTGTGGTGATTAACATTTTACAGGATTTTGGGTTGCAAGTGTATCTTTTTTTGTAAAAAATATCTGCTGGGAGAATTACCCCCCAACAGATATTATAGAACCAAAAAATTTGAAAATTAAACATTAATCTACCAAGAATAATATTGAAAATTTCAACTGAAGTCTTTACAATTTCCTATCTTTATGCTATTATATTCAAGGTACCTGCACAATGTTTAGAGATTCCTCAACTCTTTGCTTTGTGTTGGTGAATAAAATTTAGGAGGAATGAAAATGTTATCAAAAGAAGAAAAGAGCAACATCATTGATGAATTCAAATTACATGAAGGGGACACTGGTTCGCCAGAGGTTCAAATTGCTATCCTTACAAAAAGGATTAATGGTTTAAATGAGCACTTGAAGGCGAATGTAAAAGACCATCATTCAAGAAGAGGGCTTCTAAAGATGGTTGGTAGAAGAAAGGGTCTTCTTAAATATTTAGAGTCTAATGATATTGAAAGATTCCGTAGCATAAAAGAAAGACTAAAGATTAGATAAGAGTTTTGATGAGGAGCGGGTTAAAACCCGCTCTATTGATTTGAGAATGGGAGGTAGTTATGGAAGAAAAGATATACAAACATAATCTTGCAGGGAAAGAAATAGAGATAAGAACAGGAAAGTATGCAGAACAGGCTAATGGGTCTTGTATAGTAAAATATGGAGATACAATGATTTTAGCTACAGCAACTGCTTCTAAAAATCCTAGAGAGGGTATTGATTTTTTCCCATTAAGTGTAGATTATGAAGAAAAATACTATGCTGCGGGAAAGATTCCTGGTGGTTTTGTTAAGAGAGAAGGAAGACCAAGTGAAAAGGCTATACTTACTTCTCGTTTAATTGATAGACCGATAAGACCCTTATTTCCGGAAGGATATAGAAATGATGTACAAGTAGTTACTACAGTTTTATCAGTAGACCCAAATTATTCACCGGAGATATCTGCAATGATAGGGTCTTCTGTAGCATTATCAATATCAGACATTCCTTTTAATGGACCAACAGGTTCTGTTTCTGTTGGATATATTGATGGGAAATATGTAATAAATCCCAATGAAGATGAAAAGAAATTATCAGAAATAGACTTAACAGTTGCAGGAACAAAGACAGCTATAATGATGATTGAGGCTGGTGCTAAAATTGTTTCAGAGGAAGTTATGCTTGGAGCTATTTTGGCTGGACATGAAGAGATTAAAAAGCTTTGTACATTCATAGAGGGAATTGTTTCAGAAATTGGAAAAGATAAGGCTGAATATGAAGCTTTTACAATTAAAGAAGAAATATATGATAAGATGGAAGCTAAGTATAAAAATGACTTAGTTGAAGCCTTTATGAAGGAAGATAAACTTGAAAGACAAGATGCCATTGATGCTTTAAAAGACAGGATGATAACAGAAAATGAAGAAGAATATCCTGATGATTTAAAGGATATTGCTGCGACTTTTGAGAAGATGCTGGAACATGAGCTTAGAAAAACAGTTATTTATGAAAATAAGCGTCCTGACAATAGAAAGCTTGACGAAATAAGACCAATATGGACTGAAGTGGGAATTTTACCAAGGGCTCATGGTTCAGGAGTCTTCACAAGGGGACAAACTCAAGTTATGACAGTTGCAACCCTAGGTACAATTTCTGATGCCCAAACTATCGATGGTTTAACTACAGAAATGGAAAAAGGCTATATGCACCAATATAATTTTCCTCCATATTCTGTAGGAGATGTTAGACCTTTGAGAGGTCCAGGTAGGAGAGAAATTGGCCATGGAGCTTTAGCAGAAAAAGCATTAGTTCCTGTACTCCCTTCAGAGGAAGACTTTCCTTATACAATAAGACTTGTATCAGAAGTATTAAGCTCCAATGGTTCATCTTCAATGGCAAGCGTTTGTGGTAGCACCTTATCCTTATTAGATGCAGGTGTTCCTATAAAGGCACCGGTTGCAGGTATTGCTATGGGACTTATGAAGCTTGATGATAAAGTAGCTATATTAACTGATATTCAAGGTTTAGAAGACCATCTTGGGGACATGGACTTTAAAGTTGCTGGAACAAAGGAGGGAATTACAGCCCTACAAATGGATATTAAAGTTGAGGGTATTGAAGAAGAAATACTGAGAGATGCCCTAGAACAAGCTAAGGTTGCAAGGCTATTTATACTAGGTAAGATAAATAGTACGATTTCTGCTTCAAGAGAAAACCTATCAAAGTATGCTCCAAGAATGACAAGCATGGAGGTTGATCCAGATAAGGTTAGAGAAATCATTGGACCTGGAGGAAAGATGATTAATAAAATTATTGATGAAACCGGTGCTAAAATTGATATTGTAGAAAGTACTGTATTTATTTCTACACCGGAAGAAGAAGGTTTAAATAAGGCTATTGACATGATTAATGCCATTATTAAAGATGTTGAAGTTGGAGATGTCTATGACGGTAAAGTATCAAGGATTATGAAGTTTGGAGCCTTTATAGAATTTGGCAACAACAAGGAAGGTCTATGCCATATCTCTCAACTAGATAAGAAGAGGGTAGAAAAGGTTGAAGATGTAGTAAACATTGGAGACGAAGTTAGGGTAAAAGTTATTGAAATTGATGACAAGGGAAGGATTAACCTTTCTAGAAAAGTGTTATTATAGAAGAAATCACAAGTCGTGGGTTGTGCTTTCATAGCACTTCCTGCGAAATGGTGATATTACATAAAGGAAAGGGGAGAGGGTTCTGACATATTTTGAATCTATTATTATGGGAATATTTCAGGGTTTCTCTGAATTTTTACCGATTAGCAGTTCAGGCCATCTTGCTGTCCTGCAATATTTTTTTGGCATTGAAGAAGGAAATTTATTTCTTGCTACTATGTTACACTTAGGAACGCTTATCTCAATTTTTGTTGTTTATTTTAATGATATAAAATTAATGATAATTGAGTTTTTAAAACTTATTTATTCAGCAATAAAGAAAGAAAAAATTAAGCTTAACAAGTACCAAAAGTATGCAATTATGATTATTATTTCCACTATACCTACTGTTATAGTAGCGCTCATTTTCAAAGACTTAGTTGACTCTTTATTCACTAATATTAGATTTATTTCTATTGCCTTTATTTTTACAGGATTTTTATTGTGGATTGCTTCAAAAAGATATAAGGAAGAAAAGTCCATAAAGGAGGCAAGTGTATTAGATGCAATACTTATAGGTTTAGCACAAGCATTTGCCATAGTACCGGGCATATCTAGGTC
>JAAYNG010000073.1 GCA_012520935.1 Tissierellia bacterium
ACTCTAGTAAATCTGTTAATCGTAGGTTTGTTTGCTGTGCTTGTTTTTACTTTTAAAGTAATAAAAAATCTTTTCTGAAATATTTTCTTTTTTTGCTTGACTTTTAATAGTTAGTCTCGCAATGACGTTCTCACTTCCCTACTCATACCTTAATGCATCTATTGGGTTTAATTTTGCTGCCTTGTTGGCTGGGTAGTAGCCAAAGAAGACTCCTATTGCTGTGGAAAATCCTACTGCTATAAAGACTGATTGGAAACTTGCTATGGTTGGAAACTTTAATAGGCTTGAGCCTAAGTATCCAAATACTCCTCCTAAGATTAAACCTATAATGCCACCTATTATACATATGATAACACTCTCTGTAATAAACTGGTACCTTATGTCCCCATTGGTTGCCCCAAGTGCCTTTCTTATACCTATCTCCCTAGTCCTTTCGGTTACAGAAACTAACAGTATATTCATTACTCCTATTCCACCAACTAAGAGGGAAATGGCTGCTATGGCCCCTACTCCTATTTTTACTGTTCCTAGTACAGCATTAACTTCAGATATAGCAGACTCTAAGGTTTGAACGCTTATCTTAGTTGTCTCATTGTCTTTATAAAACCTATCGTTAAGGAAATCTTCCATTTCCTTGGACTTACTTGGAACATCAACCCCATCCTTTAGCTTAGCAGCAAAGTACCAATAGGTTAAATCAGTGTCTACCCCACCAAAGATTAGCCTGTTGCCGGTTGTTATTGGAATGTAGAGACTTGTTTTGCTGTCTCCCATGTCCCCCATTATTCCAAAGTTAAGAGGCTCATACTTGTAGACCCCAACTATGACAAAGCTAAAAAGTCTCCCGTCTTCATTTTTTACTTCAATTTCTTTACCCAAGGCTTCACTAATATCTCCTGAAAAGAATTCCTTAAGAGCCTTGTCTGATATGACACATACTGACCTTGCTGCTGACATGTCCCTTTCTTCTAGGAACCTGCCTGCAACAATAGTCAAGTTGTCTGTATATAGGGTTCCCTCAGAACAGGAATTTATATTTACCTTGACAGACTTTTTGTCTTCCTTTATCTCACCTGAAACATTGTAAATCGAGGTTGAATATCCTAAAATATCTGACTTAAACCTTTCATAGAATAGGTCAATATATTCCTGCTTGATGTAAGAGTCCTGTCTTATTTCCCCCGAGCTATAACCTTCCTTGGGCCATAATTGCATATTTATCTGGTTGGTTCCAAAGGTGGAAAAGCCATCAGTAACTGAATTAGTCAGGGCATCTCCCAATGTCCATATGGTTATAACGGAAGAAATTCCTATGATAATCCCCAGCATTGTAAGCAGGGTCCTCATCTTGTTTGACCTTAGCCCTTCCAAGGCTAGTCTTGCATTTTCTATTAGTCCCATACTACACCTCAATCCTTCCGTCAACCATTGTATATATCCTCTGGGTTTCGTGAGCCAGTTCAGGGTTATGGGTTATCAAGACAATTGTTCTTTTTTCTTCTGTATTGAGTTTATGGAAGAGGTCCATAACCTGCCGACCTGTTTTTGTATCAAGGGCACCTGTTGGTTCGTCTGCCAAAATTATATCCGGACTGTTTGCCATGGCCCTTGCGATTGCCACCCTCTGCTTCTGACCTCCTGATAGCTCATTGGGGTTATGGGTAGCCCTGTCTACCATGTCAACAACTTCCAATAGGTGCATGGCCCTCTCCCGTCTTTCTTTTTGTGGGACCTTGCCATACATCAGAGGGAGTTCAACATTTTTTAGGGCTGAAAGCCTAGGAATAAGGTTAAAGCTTTGGAAAACAAAACCAATCTTCTTATTCCTTATTAGGGATAGTTCTTCATCCTTTGCTGTTGAAGTGTCAAGTTCACCTAGTTGATAGTAACCTTCCGTCGGCCTATCAAGTAGCCCCATAATATTCATAAGAGTAGACTTGCCTGACCCTGACTGTCCCATGATAGAAACAAATTCGCCATCATAGATATCCACATCAATACCATGTAGGATTTCCAGTTCATTTGGCTCGCCAATATAATACCGCTTAACGATATTTTTCATCTCTATGATTTTTCTATTCTCCATCTTCTTCCGTTTCCTTGTCTTCTGTACTTGTAGCTTCTTCAGTTGGATTTTCTGAAGCTGGCTCATCCCTTTGAAGGATGATTTCAGTTCCTGGGCTATACTTGTCCGGTGAGGTTAAAACTCTAATCCCCGTAGGTTCATTTTCAAATTCGATAACATATTCAAAGTCGTTTTCTGTAATGATAGTCACAGGAATTTCTTCTATTGTAGATTTTTCTGTGTCTTTAATCGCTAATAAAAAGGCCTTTTTATTCTTTTCGTAAACACAATTTGTTGGAACTACATAAACATCTTCCCGCCTATCTATAATATACCTAGTCCTCACAGTCATTCCGGGAATTAGTGCCTCTTCTCCGTCTTCTATATTAATTTTAACCTCATAAACAACTTCCGTTGTCTGAATATTTCCTGCATTTGGCATTGGTGTAGGGCTTACTGTTTCAACCCGCCCTTTATAAATCTTATCCTTGCCAACAACATTACTTGTAATTTCAACTTCGACCCCAGGTTTAACCCTGTAAAGGTCATACTCCTTAATTGAACTTTTTACAATAACCCTTTCCACTGTCTCAATTTTCGCCACATAATTAGTTGGGACTGACCCAATAATCATATTATTTTCCGTAATCGTTCCGGATATTGGAGCCTTGATTACTGCATCTTCCAAGTTTTCTGATAAGTATTGCAGGTCTATCTTAGACATTGAGTTGTCTGCACCTGCCTTGATTATTCCAAGGCTTGTGCTTAATGACTTGATTTCATCGTCTTGGCTGATTTCTGCAATCTTTACATTTTCCAAGGCACTCTTATAGGTCTTTTCTGCTATGTCTGCTGTGTTTTTGTAGGTCCTTAGCATATCTTCCCTAGATTGGGAACTGCTGAATTCTTGCACATCTGCCATTTCCAAGTTCTTTTTCGCAATATCCAAGGCATTTTGAGCCTGAATTACTTCTTCATCATTCATGCTTAAAGACTTTTCTAGACCTTCATACTCTGCCTTGTATTTTTGGTAGTCAGCCTCTGCTGTTTGATAATCTTGGCTAACTTTTGTTAGAACATTGGTAAGATTTTCTAAGTTTCTTGTCAATGCGTCTGCCCTGCCCACTGTTGCTTCAAGATTTTTAATCTCACTTTCTAAGGAGGCTATTTCTGCTTCTTTGGCTGTTTTAGCAGTCGGATCTGTAATGCTAGCCAATTCTTGCCTTGCAATAACAAGCTGATCATTTATTGTTTGAATGGTCGTTGCTGAAGAAGATAGGCCTTCAATTTCCCTCTTAATTGAAGAAATATCATACTCCAACCTATCCATATTAGACTTTAGGTAGTCCCTGTCCATCCTTGCCTTGTCAGCATTGCTTCTAGCCCTTTCAATGTCACTATTAGCCTTGTCTTTTCTATCTTTTGCAAGTTTTAAAGAAAGTTCACTGGAGTCAACAGAATTTTTTAAACTTAACTTTTGGCTTTCCAAGGATATAATTTGGTCGTTATAGCCTTGTTCAATTGACCTTTTAAAGTCTTCATAGGTCTTTAATGCAGACTGCCATTGTTCATAGGCAGAATCTGCCTGTGCCTTTGCTGAAACCACTTGAGGATTTGTCCCATCCTTTTTATTCCTTAAGGCTATAGCAAGCCTCTCATTGGCATTCTTGATTTCCCCTTGACTTGCCCTGCCCTGTTGGTTCATCTGGGCAGTCTTTAAGTCAATTTCCTTTTGGATGTTTTCTGTGTCAAGTCTTGCGATTATATCCCCTTCCTCAACATGGTCACCAACCTCCACCAAAATCTCCTTTACAGGAAGTTGAAGCTTAGAATAAACTTGAACAGAGTCTTCGCTCAAGACCTTCCCATTCTCCAAAACAGAATCTAAAAAGTCTTCCCTTTCCAACAAGACAGTTTCATGGACATTTATCATCGTCCCAACTTGAGATTTACTGCTGTTCACCTTTAAAAATATTAGACCGGCTATCAAGGCAACACCGGCTACAATTAACTTCTTCTTATGCTTTTTTAAAAATTCTTTAATCTTCATATGTGTCTCCCCTCATCTTAATTTCGTATATCATATCACATAGTGATGAAAATGAAATTAATAAAAGATAAATAATATATTAAGAAATTATAAAGTGATCAGGTGTCAAAAGTATAAAATCGATGTTTCCGTAGGGGCGATTACTAATCGCCCGTTCATCTGAAAGGCTATAATTACTTAATCATGAGTTTAGTATAAAAAAAGACCTATCCAAAAGTCCATCAATCATAAACTTTTAGATTGGACTTTTTCTTAAAATAAATCCTTGATTTAAATCTACCTGTTCAACATCTCTTTCCTTACTTCCTCCGGAACTAGGCTCCCTCCTGTAGACCAAACTAAATGAATAACTTCATCATTTTCTAACTTTTCAGAAGTTAAAAATGCCCCTAAAAATCCTGCAGCTGCTGAAGGCTCAATAAAAATTCCCTCTGACTCATAAAGGGCCTTCATATACTTAAAGAGCCTTTCATCTTCAATAGTATAGCATCCTGATAGGGTCTCCTTCATCATTTGACCTACAAAGCTTGAAGGTCTACCTACTGCTAAACCATCTGCTTCGGTGATATTATCTAGTCCTATATCTTTTACTGAAATTTTATCATTCTTGCCTGTTGCCATCCCCAATAAGAAAGCAGGCGAATGGGTTGGCTCTGCAAAGTAACAATTAACCCTATCACCATAAGACAATTTCAATCCAAAGGCTACTCCTCCCGGACCTCCGCCTACTCCGCAAGGTAGGTAAGCATAAATTGGACTGTCTCCAATATTCAACTTATCAAGTTGCTTTACTATTCTTAGGCCTGCAACTGCATAGCCCAAGAATAAACTTTTTGAGTTTTCATCATCCACAAAATAGCTCATTGGGTCCTTGTCTGACTCTGCCCTGCCTTGTTCAACTGCTACTGAATAGTCTGATTCGTACTCAACAACTCTTGCACCCTTTTCCCTTAAGAGGTCCTTCTTCCATTGCTTGGCATCATTTGACATATGGACAATGACATTGAAACCTAATTTAGCACTCATTATCCCAATGGAGAGTCCTAAGTTTCCAGTTGACCCAACTTGAACCTTATGTTGTGAGAAAAATTTTCTGAACTTGTCTGAGTTGATAATTGAATAGTCATCTGTTTCCTTAAGGATTCCTTCCCTCAAGGCAAGTTCTTCTGCATGTTTTAAAACTTCATAGATTCCTCCCCTTGCCTTAATGCTTCCGGCAATTGGGAGGGAGTCGTCTCTCTTAATTAAAAGCCTTCCCTTAATAGGCTTTCCTTCCAATTCTTCAAGTTTTTTCTTAGCCTTAGAAATTTCTATTGTTTCTGATTCTATAATACCTGTTTTTACTTCAGGAAATGCTGACTTAATAAAAGAAGAAAATCTTTCTAGTCTTTTTTCTGCTTCTTTTACATCTTCAATACTTATAGGGAGTTCTACATCCTTAAAAGCCTTTAAGTTTGGATTTTCCCAAAAAACCTCTTCCATTGTTTTTAATCTATCTATTATATCCATATTTATACCCCGTGCTCCTTTTCTTGTTTTTCCCTATAAGTTTTCATTACACCTTTGAAAATTTCTGAACTTGTAGGTGGCGTATAGGTGATAGCATTTGCCCCTGCAGCTATTGTGGCTCCTATAGATTCATCAGTATTTCCACCGGTTGCTATAATTGGGAACTCATCCCCTACCCTTTCCCTCATATTCCTTACAAGTTCAGGTGTTTTTGCCCCACCAGCTACATTTAATACACTTACTCCTGCTTCAATCTTTTTCTCTACTTCATCATATTCTGAAATAACCGTTTGTATGATTGGTATATCCAAGACCGCTGCTACTTCTTTAATGACATCCGGCTTCATTGGTGCATTAACAACAACCCCATAGGCTCCAAGAAGTTCAGCTTGAAGGGCTATGTTGATTACCCTAGAGCCTGAGGTCATGCCTCCTCCCACTCCTACAAAGACCGGTACTTGGGCAACTTCCATTATAGCCTGTGTGATTGATAATTGTGGAGTAAAAGGATAGACTGCCATTACGGAATTTGCATTGGAATTCTTGATGACTGCAACATCTGTTGTAAATATCAAAGACTTTATCCTTGTCCCTAAAATAATTATCCCACTTGCCTTATAAATAGACTCTGGAACTTTTATGCTCCTTCCCCTCAATAGATTTTTAACTTCAGGTACAAACTTACTTTGTTTTGATTGCATTTTTACCTCCTACTTCCATTTCTTTAAATCTCTAAATGTTATTGTTGAACTTACTATCGCAGACAAAAAGTCTGATACCGGCATTGCAAGCCATACCCCATCCAGTCCTAAAAACCTAGGTAAAAATATAATGCCAGGTAATAAGAATAATAATTGCCTCATCAAGCTAATAGAAATTGCATGTTTTGGCCGTCCTGTAGATTGGAAGTAGCCGCTAAATAGAACCGGACCTCCAACTGCAAAAAACATTAAATTATACATCTTGATTGCAGGAATCCCCACCTTTAAGAATTCATGCAAGCCTTCACTTTCCGATAAGTAGATATGGAACAAGGCTTCAGGAAAGGCAAATGAAATATAAGTTCCTATAGATGTTACTATCGTTGCAACACCTGCTGACACAAACAAGGCATGTCTTACCCTGTCATACTGCTTAGCTCCAAAGTTATAACCCATTATAGGCTGAGCCCCTTGACTTATTCCAAATACAGGCATCATAATTAACCGTGTTATTGAGTTTATTATTGCCATAGCAGAAATTGCCGAGTCCCCTCCGTATGTCCTTAGGGCATTATTGAACATTATTGTTACCAAGCTGTTCATAAGCTGCATACCAAAAGGAGCAAAACCCATTTTAACAATTTTAATTAAAATTCCTATCTCTAATTTCATTGTCTCTTTTGTGATATTTAAGAAACTTTCTCTTTTGAAGAAGTATGATAATACCCA